>DATKWL010000216.1:0-11924 GCA_035529555.1 Dehalococcoidia bacterium
TCGCTTTTTTGAAGAGGTCAGTCTATGACAAGGTGGTAAACTACCAGCAAGTCAGGCGTGACCATGAGCGACTCGGTAGGTGAGGCTCTACTTTTCGCCGGGGAGGTGTTGGATGCTGGAAATTAGGAAAACAGCCATAGCCCTTGAGGAGGAAGAATTGCTCGAACTGGAGCAAATCATCGTTGACCGCGATGAGAAGGAGGCGCTCGCCTTCCTGAAGAGGTCGGTCTACGACAAGGTGTCCCGTTCTCAGCAAGGCAAGCTCAAGTCACATTTAGATACGGGCGGCGACCCCGTGGAAAGGTTCAAGCAGAAGATGTAGTGTATTCAGGAATACAAGCAGAGATGCATATATTTATACATGTCATTGCTTCGCCTCCGCCTAAGGCGGATGGACTCGCAAAGACATACAAAGAGGCTGAGGAGATAATATGAGCAACGTTGAGTCAGGGACTGGCATACGACGCCTTGCACTATTAGACCGTTTCCTCACGCTCTGGATATTCGTGGCGATGGGACTGGGCGTGGGGTTGGGCTACTTCGTGCCCGGCACAGCCGACCTCATCAACCGCTTTCAGTGGGATACAACCTCCATCCCCATAGCCATCGGCTTGATTCTCATGATGTACCCACCGCTGGCAAAGGTAAGGTACGAAGAGCTGGGCAAGGTATTTCGCAACTGGCGTATCCTGGGTCTTTCTCTGATACAGAACTGGGTCATCGGCCCGGTGCTCATGTTCTTCCTGGCAATCGCCTTTCTGGGCTTTCTCTGGCCGTATCCCGACTACATGATGGGACTCATCATGATAGGTCTGGCGCGCTGCATCGCCATGGTCATCGTCTGGAACGAGCTGGCTAAAGGTGACAGCGATTACGCCGCAGGACTGGTTGCCTTCAACTCGATATTTCAAATACTCTTCTATTCAGTTTACGCCTATATCTTCATAACAGTGCTGCCTGGGTGGTTTGGGCTTCAGGGCTCGGAGGTGGATATAACCATCGGCGAGATAGCGAAGAGCGTGTTTATCTACCTGGGCATACCCTTCTTCGGGGGGATGATTACCCGCTTCACGCTAATCAGAGCCAAAGGGCGTGATTGGTACGAGAAGAAGTTTATCCCCAGAATCAGCCCTATCACATTGATAGCCTTGCTCTTCACCATCGTGGTGATGTTCTCGCTCAAAGGTGAAATTATCGTCGAGCTGCCTCTGGATGTGCTACGCATTGCCGTCCCGCTGCTCATATACTTCGTGGTCATGTTCCTGGTGTCGTTCTGGATGGGCAAGAAGATAGGCGCTGACTATTCCAAAACCACAACGATTGCCTTCACCGCAGCCAGCAATAATTTCGAGCTGGCTATCGCAGTAGCGGTGGCAGTATTCGGCATTGGCTCAGGCCAGGCTTTCGCCGCAGTTATCGGCCCTCTAGTAGAAGTTCCCGTGCTTATCAGCCTGGTGAACGTGGCTCTATACTTCCAGCGCAGATATTTCCAGACTTCGTAGGGGCTCAAAATTTTAAGCCCCTACAATTGAATGATATAATACCAAACTCAGCTTGACTGCTAAATTCAATGTGTTTATCATGTGCAGGAACAGAGATCGGTGATGATTGCCTCATTGCCTGTCGAAATTCAATTCCACTAGGAAACGTCGGCAAGCTTAAGCAAGGTATCACCCAGCGTCCTAGGGTAAAGGGGCAGGAGCCTTGAGGCATAATGTTCTCCACGAAGACCAGCGCCGCTGGTCTGTCCATTCTTTCCAATAGCACACTTGTTGCCCTCAAGCTGGCGGTGGGCATCATCATGGGCAGCGTCAGCGTCATCTCTGAGGGCGTCCACAGCGCAGTAGACCTCCTGGCAGCCATTATTGCCTTCTTCAGCATCCGCGCCGCCGCCAAGCCAGCGGATGAGGAGCACGAATTCGGGCACGGTAAAATCGAGAATATCAGCGGCACTGTCGAGGCGTTGCTGATATTCGGTGCTGCGGGGTATATCATCTACGAGGCAACAGGTAAGATAATCAGCGGAGCGCGCCCTGAATTTCTTACCGCCGGCATAGGAATTATGGCATTCTCGGCAGCGGCAAATTTCTTCGTATCACGCCATTTGCACAGAGTAGCGAATCGCACCGATTCAATCGCTCTGGAGGCCGATGCCTGGCATCTTACTACAGATGTCTACACCTCGCTGGGTGTCCTGGCAGGGCTGATAGTAGTGCAGATTACACACTGGTATATTCTTGACCCCATAATCGCCATAGGGGTAGCGCTGCTCATACTCAGAGCAGCCTGGAATATCACCTTCAAGTCAATACGGGGGTTGATCGATGTGCGCCTGCCCGAGGCAGAGGAGGACATTATAACGGCCAGTATTATGGAACATGTTGGCGAGCTGGCGGGTTTTCATGAATTGCGCACCCGCAAAGCAGGCAGCCAGCGTTATATCGAACTGCACCTTGTTTTACCCAAAAAGGTAACGGTTGAAGAAGCTCACAATCTCTGTGACCATCTGGAAGATGATATTAAAAGCAAACTGCCTAATGGCATGGTCACTATTCATTGCGAGCCCTGCGACCAGACCGACGACGGTACATGCCCGCCTGACTGCCCGGGGATAACCTGTCGCCTTAGAGTGGACAACGAAGACTCGGGAGAACGCAGCTAAGTCACTATCAAGATACTACTAACCGGCATACTTGGCAGGCAATGTGAAGGAGAACTTGCTCCCCTTCCCCACTTCGCTATCAACCCATATTCTGCCTCCGTGAAGCTCGACCATCTGCTTGGCGATGGCGAGTCCTAGGCCAGCGCCACCTGATTTTCGAGAACGGGCATTATCCGCCCTGTAGAAACGCTCGAATATGTGAGGCAAGTGCTCAGGAGAAATCCCCTCGCCTGTGTCAGTCACAGAGACCAACACGCCGTCCCTGCCGGATGAAACAGAGACAGTCACAGTTCCGCCGGAGGGCGTATGATTCAGTGCGTTTATGAGCAGATTTGCTACAACCTGCTCGATTCTTTTCCCATCCATCTCCACATAAGACAGACCTGCGGCTATATCCGACCCCAGAACGATGTCCTTCTTGTGCGCCATGACCTCCGCCTGCGATACACGCCGCTGCACCAGCTCAGCCAGATTGGCCGGCTCAAGCACCAGCTTCAGTTGCCCTGCCTCAGCAAGTGAGAGGTCACGCAAGTCCGCCACCAGACCTGTGAGAAAGGCAGTTTCTTCTTTTATCGAGCCGAGGTTCTCCGGATTCGGCTGGTAAACCCCATCCAGCATGGCATCCACAGTGCCCTCAATCACAGATAAGGGTGTGCGCAAGTCATGGGCTATATCAGCAAGCAATCTGCGCCGTGTTTCCTCGCTGTTGTCCAGGCTTTCTGCCATATGGTTGAACGACTCAGCCAGCTCCCCCAGCTCATCCCGAGACTCAACTTTCACCCTGTAAGACAAATCCCCTTTAGCGATACGGACTGCACCCTTTTTCAGACTCTGTATCGGCCTGGTAAGCTGTCTGGTCAACACCAGTCCCAGCACGATTGCCACTCCGGCACCTGCAATTCCAGCAACCAACAGTGAAGTATTAACGCGGTCTAGAAAATTCTGCTCAGCGTCACCTACAGGTACAGGCGTATTAGCTGGCCCACCCCCCATGCCCTGTCCCGGCCCCTGCCCTTGTTCCTGCCCCTGTCCCATACGGCGCTGGATGTACTGGCTGAACTCCTGAGTTGTGCCACGGTTAGCCAGATATGCCGTAACGCCCACGGAAACAGCGACAACCAGAAGCAGAGCTATTGCGAGCTTCCATCTCAGGCTAAGCATCTGAACCTTCTCCGAATTTATAACCTATGCCCCTTACCGTTAGAATATATTTCGGCTGGTCAGGGTCTATTTCCACCTTCTTACGCAGATTTTTTATATGGCTATCTATGTTGCGTTCGTAGCCCTCGTAGGCCTCGCCCTGCACCTTGTCCAGCAATTGCATCCGGCTATAGACACGCCCTGGAGACTCGGCCAATACTTTGAGTAGGTCAAATTCCGTAGGTGTCAGTTCCACAAGCTTGCCAACAGCCCTAACCTCATGCCTCTCCAGGTCAATGCTCAAGTCTGGAAATTCAATCTTCTTCGACTTAACAGCAATGCCTTCGGCACGGCGCAGAATAGCTCTCACTCTCGATACCAGCTCCTTAGGATTAAAAGGTTTGGTAACATAATCGTCTGCACCTATTTCCAGACCAACTATTTTATCTGTATCCTCGTCACGGGCAGTAAGCATAATAATAGGCACGCTGGATTCAGCCCTCAGCGTTCGGCAGACATCCCATCCCGATATTTCCGGCAGCATCAGGTCGAGAATAATCAGGTCGGGAACTTCAGCTCTGGCCATGTTCAGGGCTGCCTTACCTTCGTAGGCTACGATGACCTTGTAGCCTTCCTTTTCGAGATAGGCTTTCACGATATCAACAATCTTCTTCTCGTCATCTACGACCAGTATCTTCTTCTGCGCCATTGGATACCCCACCTAATAGCGTTAACCTGCAATGATTCTCACTCTGAGAGTTATAATTGTCAAATAGCAGGTGAAGAGACAGCCCTGAATTGGGCCACCTCTTCAGTCCATTAACCTGCTAAGCCCTTACCTTTAACCACGACCCCATTGATGCTGATCTCCCGGGCCGGTACCCTCGCTGGGCTCGCCCTAACTGTTACCTCTGTCACCAGAGTATCCCCAGTGGTTCATCAGTCCTGGGCCAGTGCCTTCGCTGGACTCACCGTAGCCGAACGCATTAACGCTCTGTTCGGTCAACTGGTCAGTCTGGCACGTACCAGCGCACATAGTGGTATCGCGCAGACAGGTGCCATTGCCAGCTTCCCAGCCCCAGCGGTTCATGTCAGCGGGACCGGTGTCGTCATTGGGCTCGCCATAGCCAGTGCAATTGCCGCTTGCCTGACCCCAGCGGTTCATATCGCCAGGCTCAGTGCTGTTTGCCGGCTCGCCATAGCCCATCCCTGCGGCGTAGGCGGTAGCTGTCTCGCTGTTAGTCTGAGGGCCGGCAGCGAAGGCTGCACTGACCAGGCCAAATGCGACAAGAGCAACTATAGCCAGAGCTACTCCAACCAGCTTTAAGCTTCTCTTCATCTTTGCACCTCCTTTCTAGTACCGATTTGCGGTCGAATCCATCTCCGACCTTTCAATCTCATAATAAAGCCAAATTGTGGAAAAATTATGGAGGGAATCTGGTTTTTATGTGTGTTTTGTGGCTGATTCAAATAGGGAACAGGAAAAGCAAAAGGGCACATTATTTTGTGCCCTTTACGAAGTGTTCTAACCGAATTCTTGCCTAGCTTGACCAGATGGCGTCTATTATCTTTACCCTTATGGTGTTAAATGATGGGATGAACGCCGAGACTATAGCGACGCCGCACAGAATCAGCGCCGAGCGTATGAGGTAGGAGATATTCACCGGCAGGAACACATCTCCAAACGGGAAATGAAAGGGATGCCGCGCTTCCAGAGGAACCACGACATAGATAAAAATCAAGGCTGCCGCAAATATGCCCACGACGGCGTAGACCACGGCTCGGAAGATATACGAAAGCACGATAGCGCTCGGGGTTATGCCGATAGCACGCTCGATGCCAATTTGCCTTCTTTTATTGGCAAGGTCGACATAGGTAACTATGAAGATGGTAATCGCCGCCACAATCAAAGCCACAACCTGAAGTATCACCTCAACCTTCCCCAGCTTGTATATCCTGGTCAGATTTTTAACAGTCAACATTTTTACTTAGAATCCCACTTTTTCGATGCGCTCAAACGGTATATCCACGGTCACCGGCCAGATTTTCAGCCAGGTTGTGCCGCTTACTTTCATATTCACCGAGCCATCCTGTCTATATGCCTGGTACATAGCGGCGATGGCCGAGAGAACATCTATTTTGTTCTCCACCTCGAAGCAGGTCGAGTCCCCGGCTTTAATCTGAATATCATCCTCTCTGTCACCTCTGCCTAACTGCACCCACTCATCATCTTTCTCGAAGTATATTACATATTCGATTTTATCGAGGGTAGCCCCTATCGGGTTTGTATTCTGTACGCACACTGTTACTTCCACCATAGCAGTGGTCATGCTGATATCCTTCAAACGCACATTAACGATCTGGACATCTGCCTCAACTGCTTTTCCGCCCAGCCATATTTTGAACCAGTTGGAATTCAAAACCACCACAAGGGACACACATATCGCCACAACAATTAAGCCCACTATAAGCAATGTTAAGGCTGTCCTTCGGGACAGCCTGGGGCATGACGGATACTTTAAACGCTTCACCACAGAAATCCTTCACACCAAATATAAACGATTGTGAGCGCAAAAGGTTAGCGGCAGCATCGACGATGTAACTTTGGAATACTATACAATGAGAGGACAGTGGTGTCCAATTAGACACGCCGAGGTGGTGATAACTACGCTTCAATGCCCAATAAAAAAGGAACCATAAGGTTCCTTTAAGCATTGCCTTTGTAATAGCTGCACGCACACCCGTGCAGAAAACTGTTCAAACTATTGAAAGGGAAGTAATTTTGGCTAAACATTAGTCTGTGTCTTCTTTGCTCATGCAAAAGCCCGCTTTGAGAATATCGGTGGGCGGTACTGCTCAGTTCCTTTCCGTGACAGCATGAAGCACTACAGGGTGGTGGTGGTCGGGTAGTTGATTGGATATCTGTGCAGAATGCAATTACAGAACTGGAATTGAGGGTGCCATCAATCAAGAATAGAAGTCGCTGAGACGGCAATTGTGGCAAGGTAGATGTGATTGTGGGGAAGGAGTTTGCGAAAGTCTATCTTGTTAGCAAACCAGTTATCAGTTTCCCATTTGCTGTGATTGCATGCCCCAATGAGCGTAAGCCAGAGTAGCAAGACCAAAACCATTAAAAGAAGCAAATACCTTGGTCAGTAGAGAGGCAGTACACCCCGATTCAAGAGAAAACTCGGTGACGAGAAGACCCACAGTTCCAATGATAATAAGACTAAAGCCAACAATCTTGATAGCTTCTTTCATATCTCATGTTACCTACCTAATAAGAATTCAAGTCAGCTTTCTCGGCATCTATTCCCATGGCTTGACTGTTGCATGGACACTGGAAAATTGCATGAGCTAAAGATCAGCGCCACACCAATTCCTCAGGTTGAACAGCTTGAGGTTCTTCCTGTGCTTCCAATGATGATATTTTAAACGCATATGATGGACTTACTTCGGTCGTTCTATGTCTAAGATAGACTTCTGCCCAATCATAGGGTGGTATCATAACATGCCAGCGTAACCCCAGCTCCCATTCTTCCGAAAAGAAGAGGTAATACATCACAACATAGATATTCGGTCTAACAATAGTCCCAGACCACTCAGTTTCGCTTGTTATACCCAATTCTGGGTGATTGGCTTCAAGCCATGGTATAAATGGCTCTCTCATATTAGCAGCGGTGATAGCCATTTCATCTAGAGCAGTCGCCACTTCATTCACAAAAAGTGTTACTGATTCATTTTGTATAATACCTTTTCGCTTCGCTTCAACAGTTACAGTAATTTCGCTACCGATACTACCTTCATCAGGAATTACAGTTAGCTCTGTAACCTTCCCAATGTCTAATTCTGCTGGACTAACGGTTACCGAAGCACCAGAAACGGTAGCCGAAATGTTTAAAGCTTCTCCTCTTCCGCTGCCGTCACCTTCATCTGAAGCCGTTACCAAAAAGACACAATTTTGACCTGGGACTGTGTCTTGCATTTCTTGTGGTGTAACTTGGATGGAAAACGGAGCGGCTTCCTCTTCGCAACTAATTGCGCTCATAGCAGAAATAGCAATTAACATAGAAATTATCACAAACGCTAGCTTGCTCATTTTATCCCCTTTTTATGGTTTCTAATTGGCAGAATTCTATCACAAATGGAAGTCAGGCAGCAAATGAAGAATAGAACGCCGAAAGAGAAACCTGTAAATGTGGAGTGTAATTACAAAATGAGAATTGAGTTTTGTATTGGCGAAAGTGAAGAGTAAGTTCGGTGTTCCTAGTTGGGAAATTAAAGAGCACTTTCTTGTTGGATACTATCCTCACAAGAAATTCAGTCCGCTTGATAACTTGGGGATTAGGTAGGAGGTGAAATCTCAGGATTTTCTAAACAGCATTGTGATGCCGTACTGTATCCCTCTCAGATAGCCTGAAGCACTAGAGGACGATATTGGGGTAAGACTGTTATCAATGGACACCTGTCAGTGGATCAACCAGACCACCGGGAGGTCCCCAACTCACGAACATCGGGATCATTGTTCAACTGTAGGTATAGCTATATCGAGGGAAAAGGCTATGCTTTATCAAGAGCCTAGTCACAATAATATGCTCTTACCCTTCAGGACAGGCGTCACACAATACACCCGAAACTTTTAGCTTCAACTTGGCGGTAGGTGGCAAGGTAAGGACAGCCTGAAGTACTACAAGGCGGTGGAATCAGAAGCCTATAAGCGAGGAAACGGTTCTTCTCAGTTGTAGTTGGTGAGGAGCCTTCACTGGAGTAGAGCTAATTTGTGGTGTTGCCCCAGATGCCTTCCCCATGAATGAACGCAAATTGCTTCAGCCTCTACCCTTTCTCTCCACGTCAATTGAGGACGCCATAGGTACTTCCATTATTGGCACTCGATATATCGTCGCACCTGCGAGGAGGAGTTGGTAATGGTGAGACAACATCGCGTCAGTGGTCTTAACCTCGGTGATTGAGACACCTACTATGCTGTTGGGTGGCACAGGAAACGGTGGTGACATACAGGCGAACTCATGGAGAACCTTGTAACCTTCGGTTGGCGCGGCCTGGAACTTGTCGTTCACTGCCGCTATATCTGTTGATTTATGCACATCAAAAACGGTGAAGTTTAGGAACTTCATCTTCCCAATCCTCCTTCTGTCTTGATATTGCATGGGCATGGCATCTGGGGTTGCTCAGACTATACAGTATCTATAATGCTATAACAAGTGGTTAGCGTAAAAGTGATAATTGAACGTCTAGTATACAGCGGTGTTGCCATTAATTTGGACACTTACAGCCACGTCTTACCTAGGATGCAAGAAGAAGCCGTTAAGAAGTTTGACCGCTCTATGGAAACCGCCTTGAATGGAGGGCAGAAAATTGCCACTTTTGGCTTTTTGTCAATTGATACGCATGAAATCGCTAAAGTTGTAGTAACTGCACGGACACCCGTGCAGAAAACTGTTCAAACTATTGAAAGGGAAGTGATTTTGGCTAAACATTAGTCGTTGTCTTCTTTACTTATTGAAAAGCCCGCTTTGATAATATCAGTGGCGCCCTGGCGTAGCAGGACCTCAGCCTCACGAAGCTTGTTCAAGACTTGGTCACAACATCCGCATTCTATTCCCGTACAGAATAGGACTTCATACATCCACGTAGTCATCGGGATGTTTGATTGTCTTGTACTATAACCACACTACCGGCAAGGAGTCACTAAATATTCTACCACAGAGAGTATCTACAACTAACACTTGAGACAACATGGGGTTCACTCCAAGTGCGATTATTGCGAGCTACTACTCAGCTATACAGTTACACGAATCTTAGATCGACTAGTCTTCCAGGCCTTTAAGCTTCATTAGTTCTTTCCATGACCTCCTCTCTAGGAAACTCCCGGGCACGTTCTCTTCCATCTCCTTAAACAAGGTAAAAGGAACTGCGAAGCTCATGACATCATCCTTGAGTTGACGTCTCATCTGCACTCTCGCAGATATGTCTACCATCCCGATTACAGCCCTAGGCTTGTCTGACTGTGCTTCCCTGAACGGGTAAATGCCGATAGACTGACAGCCAGCCGCATGCGGGATAAAGACGCTCTCGTTCGATTCCCTCGCATAGTTCGCGAGCACAACGAGCGCTGCAAGCTGGTCGACATCGACGAGGAACACAATAACGTAAGGCAACTCCTGCACGGGATCGATGTCCCTCAATGGTTTAAAAACAACGTATTGTGTTGGTATTTCCGTTATCGGGAGCAGGTTCACGAATTCCTTCACAAGCTCGGGGGTCTTTCGGTAGCGCTCTCCATAGCGGAAGTTGTCGTACGCCTCCTCGTTTAAGAAGGGTCTTATCGTCTCCGTGATCTGCATGGCGGCTTCGTCACCCTCAGCACCTGTGGACAGGAACCGGCAGAAGTTTTCCACCCCTCCAGGTATGTTTGAAAACTGGTTTCCGAAACCGAGGCCTGTCCCACCCCCGGGACACATAATAGTACTTCTGCTCCCTACTGCTGCCCTGCCTTTCACAGCTGTCGCGAGGAGCGACATAACGCAAGCGAATTTCCCCGGCTTGAACTCGACAGCTTTATCTGGTTTTTCGTCGCTCAGGGTTATTGACACGGGCTCGTACTTGAGGTGTATCTTTTTTGCTATGACGCTGTTCATGTAAAGAGTTCCTTTCTAAAGTCCGGGCAAGTGATTCTACGTACCACATTAGCATACACGTAGAAATGCCGGAGCCACTGATGTAATCTGGCGAATTCCAGTAGATTAAATTTGGTGAGACTAATATTAGACTGCCACTAAATTCTTGTCAATCGTGGACTGGGAAGAGAAAGGTGTGATACCGCTAGCTTTACCTACCACTGAACAAAACATGGGGATGTCTGATTCTCTTGCACTATGACCAGACTTCCGATAAAGAATCGTTGAGCATATTGCCTCAGCCATACAGTCTTACTTAATATCAATAGTTCATTGGCGTTGACATTGCTGCGTATGTTCAGTGTGATTCATTTTTCCGCAGGAATATCATTACAGAGCCAAGCGCTAACATGATTACCCCGAAAAATGCTTCAGCAATTATAACCTGCATTCGGTCAGTTTTGGATAGCGAATCGGTAAAAAATAGAAGAAATATGCCCACGGCCAAGACCGTGACTAAGAATATTGTAAACGAAACCGAAACCGCCGCAATTGTACGTTTATTCCGTTTTTCTTTGCTTTCCTGGTCACTAAACGCTTCAGGCCGTTCACCTTCATATTCCATGCGCCAAAAATGAGCGCTCGCCATCCGGCCAAGGTATTCCCAACCGAATTGCTCATAAGTTGCTAGATATTCCTTACGGGGTGACACCTGCGGGTCGTAGACAAAGCGGTATTTTTTAGGTTCTCCTCGTTTAAAAGTCATAATTATTGAATTCCATTGCCGAAAGTGATTTATGTGCCACCCTTCAGTTGCCATCCGTTCGAGCCAATTTTCATAATCAGACGGTACTAAGTAGCGAAATGCCGAGAATAATACAATCTTACTATTTTTCATAATGACCCCCTCGCATTGTTATAGAGTTCGGAAATCCTTTCAGCTTCTTCATGCAGTATTTCTTTGCCAGTTTGGGTGATTGTGTATATTATTCGTCTTCCTTCCTCCCGGACGCTCGCTATCAATCCGTCGCCCTCAAGTTTCCCCAGGCTTGAATACACAGTTCCGGCACCAAGAATAATTCTCCCTTGGGTCAGTTCTTTCACCTGCTGCATAATGGCATAGCCGTGACGTTCTTGCTTTAACGAAAGCAGGATATAGAACATTGTCTCGCTCATCGGAATATACCTTTTCCTGGCTTTCTCAAGACTCATAATATCTCCAACTTCCTTTTACTCGAATAATCTATATCACGATATACTATAACACGACGTGATATATTTGTCAAGTAATAGTATACGTATTGACGGTATTTATGTATTTTTGGCTTTTCCGACGTCCTGTTAGTAGGGTAGGACATCGGGATGTTCACATGGACGTAGACTCGATATTGAATTTATCTTTTTCTATGTTCCCACTGTCGGCACAGCTATCTCGAAAGGCAGTGGTTTGTTGCATAGCGCCCACTCTGGTGTAACAAATGTGG
>DATKWL010000217.1:0-4261 GCA_035529555.1 Dehalococcoidia bacterium
GAAGCCGGTCTATATCATGGCTGCCGAGCAGGGAAGCGGTAGCTGGATGGAGATGATGACCAGCTATCAGCGTCAGAACATAGCTGACCTGGAGGAATATACACGCCTTGCCCCGCATCTCTGGAAGGAAGCGGGTATAGGACCCAAAGACATAGACTGTGCCCAAATCTACGATGCCTTCTCCCCGCTGGTGATTATGCAACTGGAGAGCTTTGGCTTCTGCAAGCTCGGTGAGGGCGGCCCATTTGTCAGGAACGGGGCTCTGCAGATAGGAGGCAGGCTTCCCACCAATACAAGCGGTGGCTGTCTCTCTGAGGCTTACATCCACGGCATGAATCAGGTTGTGGAAGGCGTGCGCCAGTTGAGGGGGACTTCGTTTGTACAGGTGCCAGACTGCAAGCACGTTTTGGTAACCAGTGGCAGCGGCATCCCCACCAGCGCAATAGTTCTGGGTGCAAAATAGAGAGGAGTCAGATGGAAGAAGTAGCAAGATTAGCCCCGATGCCCGGACCCATTAACCAGGAATTCTACGATGGCCTGAACAGACATGAGCTATTACTTCAGAAATGTAAAGATTGCAACAAATTCCGCTTCTGGCCCATTGAGATGTGTCCCTTCTGCAATTCCTTCAACTACGAGTGGGCTCGCTGCAGTGGCAAGGGCACAGTTAATAGTTATACCATTCAGCATGCTACCATGCCATATCCCTGGCCGGTATTGCTGGTGGAACTGGAAGAAGGACCTCGTCTGGTATCTCATGGACTGATGCAGCCAGAGGAAGTGTATATCGGAATGCCGGTTGAGGTGGATTACGAGAAGGTATCAGACGAGATAACGCTCCATGCCTTCAAAAAAGCCAAGAAGTAGTGTGTTGAATAAATGTGGGGGTGGGTTCGATGGCTGATCAGCCATTGTCCGATGTTAGAGTATTGGATTTAACTTGGCACATGCAGTAACAAGGAGGCACAGATGGCTTACAAAGCACTTATTCTAGAGAAGGATGGAGCGGTTGCAACGATAACCCTGAATCGTCCCGACGCAGGCAACTCTTTCGATTTCAGGCTTATGGTGGAGATTGATAATGCGCTAAAGGAGGTAGCTGAAGACAATACTGTAAGAGCAGTGATACTTACCGGTGCCGGTAAATTTTTCTCAACAGGGATAGACCTGAACATGTTTACCAACCCTGAGAAGCTGGTAGGAGAAAAGGAGGACTTACCAACCACTGACCCGGATGATGAGACCTATGGCAGGGGCACTGTTATCGGAGGTCTGATCAGGATAAGGAATATGAGCAAGCCGGTGATAGCTGCCATAAATGGAAACGCAGTCGGTGCTGCATTTTCGCTGGCATTGGGCTGCGATATCAGAATAGCATCCGACAGGGCCAGGTTCAGCATGGCCTTTGTAAAGAGGGGGATTGTACCGGATACCGGAGGCTCTTTTACCTTGCCGCGTTTAGTGGGCCCGGCTAAAGCTTGCGAGTTGGTACTTACTGGAGATTCGATCGATGCTGCAGAAGCCGGTCGAATAGGTCTGGTGAACAGAGTTGTTCCTCACGACGAACTGATGAAGGTTGCTAAAGAATTAGCACAAAGGATAGTAAAGAATCCGCCACTAGCTGTGGCTATGGCCAAGGCAGATTTGTACAAAGCGATGGAAGAAAAGGACCTGGTTAAGCAACTAAAGCGCGAAGAGAAATCTCAGGAGAAGCTTATAAATACAGAGGACTTCATGGAGGCAGCGACGGCATTCATGGAGAAGCGCGAGCCTGTGTTCAAAGGCAAATGAAGTAGTGAAAAAAGCTTCCCAATCGATAGGAAGTCAGAGGGCTAAGTTATGGCTGAATTGAGAGAAGTTGTGATGGTGGATTTTGTGCGCACTCCTTTTGGGAGGGCGAGCAAGAAGAAGCCGGGATTTTTTGCAGATATCCGTTCTGATGACCTAGGAATTATCGCCGTCCAGGCATTGATGAAGCGAACCAGGGTTGCCCCGGCTTCAATAGATGATATTATCATCGGTACGCCAACCCAGATTGGAGAGCAGGCAAATATTGCCAGAAATATCGCCCTATCAGCCGGTTTCCCTTTTGAGGTTCCGGGCTTAAGTGTTGAAAGAGCCTGTTGTTCCAGTATGGCAGGTGTCCACATTGCTGTAATGGCGATTCAATCTGGCACGGCAGATATCATTATCTCCGGTGGGCTGGAGAGCCTGTCCCATTTCTCCAATCCTGTAATCACCCCTGATGCAGATTTATTTGAGCTTGCCAAGGAATACACCGTACGCTGGCAACCAAACCCCAAGATATTTGACAGAATTGACCCGACCTCCGTTATGGGTTTGGGCCTCAGCGCTGAGTATGCTGCCGATAAGTTCGGTATCTCCAAAGAGGAGTTAGACCAATGGGCACTACGGAGCAACTTAAGGGCTGCTGCGGCTCAGAGAGACGGCAAGTTCAAGCATGAGATGATTCCTGTAGAGGTCAGGCTGCCTGATGGTAAGACAAAGGTTGTTGATTTCGACCAGTGTGTACGGGCTGATTCAACCATTGAGAAGATACGAGCTCTGCCGCCCATCTACAAGCCAGATGGAAAGATTAATGCAGCAAGTTCCTCTAAAGAGACCGATGGAGCTGCTGTAGCGATGTTCATGTCGAAAGAGAAGGCCAGGGAGTTGGACTTGAAGCCGATGGTCACTGTGAGGTCGGTCGCTTGGGCAGGTATCGACCCCAAGATTGCGCCATATGGTGTCTGCGTGGTATCTAAAAAAGTTTTGGAGAGAACAGGACTGTCTGCAGCCGATGTAGACCTCTGGGAGACGAACGAAGCCTTCGCAGCCGTACCTTTGCTCTTGATAAAAGAAATGGGCATTGACCCGGATAAAGTGAACGTCAACGGTGGTGCCTGCTGCATTGGCCACCCGGTGGGCGCAAGCGGAGTATGGTTGCTTGGGGCAATGTCCCATGAAATGAATCGGCGTAACTCCAGATATGGGCTGGCATCTATACCTGGGGGTTTAGGGCAGGCAACAGCAATACTGGTGGAAAAGGAGAAATACTGGAAAGGCCGCGCAGCTTTCATTGAGGAATTAGAAGTAGCCAACGCAGCAGCTTGACCAGAAAGGAGCTAGGATGGACTTCCGGTTTACCCCCGCAGAGGAAGAATTAAGAAAAGAATTCGATAACTTCTTCAAAGAAGAGATGAGGAACGCTCCACCGGAGTGGGGCACATCTATGGAGGCCATATTCGGCCTGGATGAATGCTGGAAATTTCACAGGCAGATGGCAAAAAAGCTGGCAGCGAAAGGCTGGATCTCTCTGCCCTGGCCTAAGGAATATGGCGGGCAGGACGCTTCACTGGTAGAGCAGTTCATATTCAGCGATGTTATGGGCTATCACAGAGGGGCGGGGGTTGACCACTGGGGCATAACGTTACTGGCACCAACTCTTCTCGTCAGCGCCAACGAGGAACAGAAAAAGGAACACCTGCCCCCTATAGCTCGGGCTGAGCTTTTCTGGACTCAACTGTGGAGCGAGCCTGGCGCTGGCTCGGACCTGGCTTCGCTCACCACCCGTGCTGTAAGAAGTGGGGACGATTACATCGTCAACGGGCAGAAGATATGGAGCAGCGGCGCTCATCGTGCTGACTGGGGCTTCTTGCTCGCCAGAACAAACCCCGAGGAGAAGAGAAGCCGGGGGATATCCTTCTTTCTGGTCGATATGAGGAGCCCGGGTATTACCATCAGACCTATTCCCAGCATGGATGGTTCCCACCTGTTCAACGAGGTCTTTCTCGATGATGTGCGCATTCCTGCGCGCAACATGGTCGGTGAGGAGAACCAGGGTTGGGTAGCCTCTCAAATGACTTCAAACTTCGAACGTTCCATGATCGCTCTGTTTTCTTATCTGAGGCGAGAACTGGAGGAGTTATTGGAGTTCTGCCAGGAGGCAAAACGAGACGGCAAGGTACTGACTGATAACCCCTTTGTCAGACATAAATTAGCTCAAATGGAAATCGAGATAGATGTAGGTCGCGCCTTCTCCTATTCCGTACTCTGGGGCCAGATTAAGGGCGGTCTGGTAATGGCTGCACCTCTGGCCGCAGCGGCGAAGATTCTCGCTACTGAGATGGTGCAGCGCTTCACCTTTACCGCCTGCAGTATTATAGGACTCCATGCGCAGGTGAAGGAGTCCCGATGGGCACCACTTAAAGGCAGATACGAAAAGGAGTACCAGCAGTGTCAGGGATTGAGCATGGCCGGG
>DATKWL010000218.1:0-6580 GCA_035529555.1 Dehalococcoidia bacterium
GGCACCTGTGGAAACAATGTTTATTATGTTGCCACCCTTCTTATCTATCATAACCTTCGCCGCTGCCTGGCTGCACAGGAAATAACCTTTGAGGTCAACATTCATCACCTTATCCCAGCCATCTTCACGTAGGTCAACCAGGGGACGCATGACATTAATCGCTGCATTATTGACCAGAATATCGATAGTACCGAACTTCTCCAGCGTTTTGGCCACCATGTTGTCCACTTCGCTTTTCACGGCTATGTTGGTCTGGACTGCCAGAGCACGATGTCCTTTTGCTTCAATCTCCTTAGCTACCTTATCTAAATCGGCCGAGGTGCGACTGGCGACCACCACATGTGCACCCGTCTCGGCGAACCCCAACGCAATCGCCCTACCGATGCCCCTGCTCCCTCCGGTGACAATAGCCACCTTGCCCTTCAAAGAATAATTTGTGACACCCATTTACAGCCTCCTTTCGACCTCTTAACTTTTGCCCTTTAATTTACTCTGCCGAATTTGGTCTCCCTTTTCTTCATCTCCTCCCAGCCCAAAGCCATATCTCTAGCCACTGCCTCGAATAATCTTGCGCGTATTATAGATTCTGCGAAGAACAATCTCAAGTAGGAAATTGGGCGGGAGTTTGCAAACACTTTCCAACAATCAAACCTGCAAACCTTGACTAGCGCAGAGCGGTAAGATATACTAGAATCGCTTGGTTTCATGAGGCTACTCCAGATAGATTCTTTGAGGAGATCGTGGGTATGATGTCAAGTTGTTGACATTATGCCCACAATTTTTTATTGGGATAGCAGCATAAGACAGTTCATTTTGTCAGCAGCCTTTCACTTACTAGAAAGGTTTTAATAGAGATTGGAGGCCGGCTGGAGTGAAACATTCCGAATTTGCTGAAACGTATCGCAACAGACACAAACTGGCTGAAGGATGGAAGAAGTCGGGGAAGAAGGTATTCGGGTATTTCTGTAACTATACGCCGGAGGAAATCATCTACGCAGCAGGGATAATCCCTGTTCGCATTAGAGGTGGTTCTGAGAACATCGAGCTTGCAGATACTCACTTGCCGAGTATCTGCTGCTCTTATATGCGTAGCGCCCTCGACCAGGCGCTCAAGGGCAAGTATAACTACCTCGATGGCGCTGTATTCCCGAAATCTTGCGATATGACTCGAGCCCTGTACAGCATCTGGAAGAGGAATATCAAGATTTCATATTACTGGAATCTGCCTATTCCGGGAAAGAGCAATGATGCAGCGGTGGACTTTTATATCGGGGAACTGCGCCTGTTCGAAGAATCTCTGGAGAAGTACACCGGCAAGAAAATGGGGGACGACTCGCTGAAGCAGGCGATAAAGCTGTATAACGAGAACCGCGCCCTGGTACGTGAACTGTACAACCTGAGTCTGCGTGACGATCCACCTCTCTCCGGCAGCGAGATGTTCGAGGTGTTGCGTGCCGGTCTGGTAATACCCAAAGAGGAGCACAATGCGATGCTCCGTAAGCTGTTGCCCGCGCTCTCATCCGCTAAAGGCTCGCAAGACGGAAAGGTGCGGCTGATGATAGCGGGAAATACCTTTGAGACTGTTGAGTTGTTGCAAGCCATAGAGGAGAGCGGGGCGAATGTGGTTGTTGATGATGTGGATATCGGAAGCCGATACTATTTCTCCTCCGTTAATGAAAATGAAGAGCCTCTGAGAGCACTGTCTGAGCGCTACCTGCGCAAGGTGCTTTGCCCCTGTAAACATAATGCTCAGCACAGGGTGTATCACATTTTGAAGCTAGCAAAAGATTATCAGGTGCAGGGTGTAATTTTGCTAACGCAGAAGTATTGCGATACTCATCTCTATGACCGCCCCTGGCTTGAGAGCAAGCTTAAGGAAGAGGGACTGCCAGTGCTGGTAGTTGACCATTCGGATATTGGTTGGGTAGGTGGCAAGTTCAAGACGATGGTTCAGGCATTTGTAGAAATGGTAGGGTAGTTTAGCATGGAAACCAAACAAGAGAAACCCGCGACTCCGTTTAAACCACCCAGATTGGCGGCATCAGCGGCTCTGGGCACACTCAATGAGATATACTATCGTGACCTGGCTAACGCAAAGCAACAGGGCAGGCCGGTAGTGTGGATAACATCGATGACACCAATCGAACTGGTCTATGCCTTCGATGGAATTCCCTTCTTCCCCGAAAACTATGCTGCGCTTTGCTCTTCACGGAAGGTAGCTGAGGATCTGTGTAAGGCTGGCGAGGCAAGAGGATACTCTCAGGACCTGTGCGCCTATGCTTTGTGCACCTTCGGTGTTATGTTTGAGAAACGTGGTGCCTTCGGCGATGAAGGACCTCCGGCTCCTGATATTTTACTGGCTACCCAGGGCGCTTGTATGACCCATCCCAAGTGGTGGGAGGCCATGCAAAGGCATTACAAGTGTCCCATGATTATAATCGATGCTGCTTATACGGTGGACAGCGATACCCTATCCCCACATCACAGAGAATACTATGCTTCAGAGTTGAAGGAAACCGTTCGCTTGATGGAAAAGTATACCAATAAAAAGCTCGGGGCTGATAAATTGCGTGAGGTCGTAACCTTTTCTGACCAGGCAAGCGCGCTATGGGACGAGATTGACGAAATGCGTGCCGCTGTACCGACGCCGATAAGTCAGATTGACGTTTTCACATGTCTGTTCGCCTTGGTAACGCTTAAAGGCACTAAAGAGGCTGTGGAATTCTACAAGCAACTTCGCGATGAAGTGAAAATGCGTGTAGATAATAAGGTAGGTTTCGTCCCCAATGAGAAGTTCAGGCTCGTCTGGGACATGTTCCCCATCTATCATAATATGCGATTGCTCAACTACTTCGCAGAATTCGGTGCTGCATTCGTTACCGACCTCTATGGAAATGCATTCAGCGGGCGTTTGAACGTCGCCGACCCGTATGGCAGTCTGGCGGATAGATATCTCAGTTTCTTCATGCGCGCTGCATCATGGGGTAAGGCTGAACTCTATAAGAAACGTATCAAAAAGTACCATGTGGATGGTATAGTTTTCCATTCCAATCGTTGCTGCAGATGTTTCACCGCTGAGCAGCCCGATATCGGAAATATTTTGAGGGATGAGTTGGGCTTGTCATCATTGATGTTCGAAGGCAACATGGTTGACCCCAGAGGATACGATGATACCCAGGTAAAAGCCAAAATCGAATCCTTTATCGAGATGCTTGAAGCTCGTAAATATCCCAAGAAATAGGTTGTAGCAAATTAAAAGGGAGGAGATAAGCAGTGGATTTCAACTTAACCGAACAGCAGGAAATGTTCCAGAAATCGGTCAGGAAGTTCGCAGAGGCCGAATTGACGCCTCTGGTGGACATAATGGACAAGCAGAACAACTTCCCTCACGAAATTCGGCCCAAACTGGCTGAGATGAATCTCTATGGAATACCGTTCGACCCGAAGTATGGCGGCGCAGGTGCTGACTATGTGAGTCTAGTACTGGCTCTGGAAGAGATTGCCAAGGTGCTGGCTTCCATGGCCATACACATACAATTGCAGCATGTGGTGAACGACAGATTCAATAAACTTGCCACCGAGGCACAGAAGAAGCAGTGGATGCCTGCAATCTGTGATGCCAAGAAGGTCGGTTGCTTCGGTTTCACCGAGCCGGACACGGGCTCCAATCCGAAGATGATTAAGACCACGGCGAAAGAAGTCGAGGATGGGTACGTCATAAACGGCGTTAAGAGATTCATTACCAACGCCCCGTGGGCTGATGTTATGTGCGTGTTCGCTAAGCTTGAGGGAGATATAAGCCTGTTCTTTGTGGAGGCCGATAGAAAAGGGTTCTCCACTGGCCCTAAGATGGATAAGCTGGGGCTGAGGGGCACAGACCTCACTGATGTTTTCTTTGAGGATGTGCACGTGCCCAAAGACCACCTGTTGGGAGGCAAGGGTGGCAAGTTCGATGCACTTAAAGATGCTATGACCATCGGCAAGCTTTGCCTGAGCGCCCAGTGCGTAGGGCTTATGCAGGCTTCGTTGGAGGAGGCCATCAAGTATGCCATGCACAGGATGCACTTCGATGAGCCTATTTTCGATTTACAGGCTATTCACTGGCTGCTGGCTGAGATGGCGTCCAGGCTCGAGGCATCGCGCTGGCTGACCTACCGGGGTGGTTTCTTGAAGGACCAGGGCAAGGATACCATAAAAGATATGGCTATCACCAAGCTGTTTGTAACTTCCACAGCGGTGGATGTTAGCAGATGGGGCATGCAGGTACATGGAGCCTACGGTATCAGCAAGGAGTACAAGATTGAGCGCCTGTTCAGGGATGCCAAAATGTACGAGTTGCTGGAAGGCACATCTGAAATACAGAGAGAATTGATTGTAAAGCGTCTGCCTAGGTGAGGCAGATTCGGCAATGAGGGTTTCCTCTGGCGGCGGGTGAAGGATAATATAAGCCGTAATTAAGGAGGCTCGAAGTGGATTTCAAGCTTACAGATGAACAGGTGAAGCTCAGACAAGAGTTTTACGATGTCTGCAAGGAATTGGAAAAGAAAAAGCCCAAGGGATTCGCAGGACTGGAGAGCATATACGACACTGACGAAGGTTGGCAATATCACCTTTATTGTGCCAAAGAATTCGCCAAACGGGGATGGATATCCATCGGCTGGCCTCCAGAGTATGGAGGCAAGGGCACAATTGGGGACAAGGTTTTCTTCGCCGAGGCCAGGGGGTATTATGACCTCCCCGGTATAGACATCTTCGGTCCGGAGATGCTGGCCCCGACTCTACTTGGGGTGGGCAATGAGACTTTGAATAAGAGATTTCTCCCGGGGATTGCCTCGGGTGAAGTCCAGTGGTGCGAGTTGTGGAGCGAGCCCAATGCCGGTTCGGATTTAGCGTCGCTAACCGCCTCGGCAGTCAAGAAAGGTGACCATTATGTGATAAATGGCCAGAAAATCTGGAGCACGGGCGCTCATCGCGCTCACTGGGCGTTTGCTCTAGTGCGTACCGACCCTAATGCTCCTAAGAAGCAGATGGGTATCACCTTCATATTACTGGATATGAAATCTCCCGGGGTAACCGTGAAACCACTTTACTACATGGACCAGGCTCATGTATATAATGAGGTCTTCCTGGACGATGTGCATGTACCCGTAGAGAATGTGGTCGGTGAGGAGAACAAGGGATGGCAGGTGACTCAGCTTCTGGCTGGGTTCGAGAGGTCGAGTCTGGGAGCCATAATGATGATGCTGAGGCAGCTTGAAGAGCTGGTAAAATATTCCAATGAGACCAAGGTGGGCGGCAAGCTTCTAGCCAAGGACCCTCTAATCCGCAGCAGACTTTCGCAGATGGCTTGTGAGATTGAGGCACTGCGTAGTCTTGGATACCGGATAGCCGATGCACAGAGCAAGAATGAGATGGCTGGCTTCGAGGCCTCAGGTGTTCACATACTGGCGAGCGAGCTGCAGGAACGGCTTGCCTGGCTGGGAACTGATATTTTGGGTCCCTACGGGCAGGTCAAGCGTTCCAAATGGTCGCCCTTGGAGGGCTGGTACGAGAAGTGGTATCAACAGTCGTTTGTGCTCTTTATTGCTATGGGCACCAACGAGATACAGAGGAATATCATTGCATGGTATGGTCTGGGTCTGCCCAGAATGAAGTAAACCAAGCGTATTTCAGACAAAAGGAGCGCTAAGATGGATATAGCCTTCACTGAAGAACAGGAAATGCTGAGAAAGGCGGCCAGGGATTTCCTGACTGCGGAATGTCCGAAGAAAAAGGTAAGAGAACTCGAAGAGGACAGTAAGGGGCACTCACCAGAGATCTGGAAAAAGATGGCCGACCTGGGATGGCAGGGAATGGTTATCCCTGAAAAATACAGCGGCCAGGGAATGACCTTCCAGGACTTCACAATTCTAGTCGAAGAGATGGGAAGAAATATCCTGCCCGGGCCATTTGTCTGTACTGTGGTTGAGGGTGTTCTGCCTATAATCGATGCTGGAACTGAGGAACAGAAGAAGGAGTTCCTGCCCAAAATAGCCAACGGAGAGCTTATATTCACGATGGCTCATCTCGAACCCAATGGCCTGTTCGATGCCTCGGGAGTTACTGCAAAGGCGACAGCAAAAGGCGACCTCTATGTGATTGATGGGACAAAGGTCTTCGTTGAGATGGCCAATGTAGCCAATTATCTGCTTTGTGTCACCAGAACCAGTGAAGGGACTTCGCCTGAGGATGGAGTAACCGTTTTCATAGTGGACGCCAAATCCCCCGGAGTACATATAGAAGTGATACCAACCATTGGCATGGAGAAGCTATGTGAGGTGCAGTTTAAGAATGTTTCTATCCCTAAGAAGAACATACTCGGGAAGCTGGACAAAGGTTGGCCTATTGTCGAGAGCGTTATGAGAAGAGGCGCCATTGCGAAATGCGCTGAGTCCATCGGAGGCATGCAGGCTGCGGTGGAAATGACGGTAGCCTATTCCAAGGAAAGAGTGCAGTATGATAGGCCCATCGGAGCTTTCCAGGCGCTTCAACATATCATGGCTGACATGTGGACTGCCATGCAGACCAGTCGCTATATCGT
>DATKWL010000219.1:0-2742 GCA_035529555.1 Dehalococcoidia bacterium
AATACCGCGGCAGCTAATCCTGGATATGGATGCCGACAAGGTCAGGTATCCCAAGCAATTTCTGAAGGAGGCTGCCAGAAGAAAGCTGCTGGGACTTCGTTTCCCTACCAAGTACGGCGGCAGAGGATTGGGCTGGGTTGATGAAATCATTGCACTAGAAGAAGGAGGCGCATTGCCTCTGTCATTAGGCTGTCTCTATGCCCTGGTAAGCATCTGCGGTGAGGCATTCCACGTCTTTGGTACAGAGGAGCAGAAACAGAAGTATCTGAAGCCGACCCTGAGGGCAAAATTATGCTGCGCCGAGGCTCTCACCGAACCTAGAGGCGGCTCCGACTTCTTTGGTGCCACCACAGTTGCGCGCAGAAAGGGAAGGCATTACATCCTCAGGGGACAGAAGCGTTTCGTTGTGGGTGCCGAGGGTGCGGACTATTTTCTGGTCTATGCCAAGACCAGCCCGGATGCGCCCAGCCGAGACTCATTAAGCCTGTTCTTGGTGGAAAAGGACATGGGGGTAGAAGTAAAGCATCTCTACGGGCTTATGGGTACACGCGGAGGCGGGGCCGGCAGGATACTGTTTCGCGATATAAAAGTGCCCGAAGGGAACATCATTGGCCGAGAGGGACAGGGTGGTGAAATCTTTTACAAGATGATGATACCCGAGAGGATGACCAGCGCCGCAGGCATTCTGGGAACTGCGCGCAGCGCCCTGGAGATTGCAGCCCGCTACAGCGATAAGAGGAAAGCCTTCGGTACCAGAATCAGGGACTTCGAAGCGGTCAGCTTTAAAGTCGCCGACAGCGTGACTAAGCTCGACGCCGCTTGCTCTCTGGTCTATACCACAGCGTTGACCATCGATAAAGGAGACAACCATAGACTGGCTCGGCGCATGGTTTCCGAATCCAAGAAGTTCGCCACCGAGGTCGCCTGGCAGATAATTAACGATGCCATGCAGATTATGGGCGGCATAGGTTACACCAACATTTATCCCATAGAACGCATGCTGCGCGATACCAGGCTGGCCATGATCTGGACAGGCACCAATGAGATCATGAATCTCATCATCCAGCATGAGTATTATCGAGAACTACTGACTCGTAAAGAAGATAGCAGGGATGTGGAAGCTGACGCCGCCGAAGCAGGGGAGACCGAGGAAAAGGTCTACGAATAATAAACGCCTCGATAACTTGTCTAATTTAATGAAGACGATTCCTTGATGCTTGAAGTAACTCAGTTTGGAGATATCACCCGGCTCAAAATGGGTCGTGAGGTAGGCGATAACGCCCCTTTGTTAGAGGGAAAAGAGGTGTATTACTGGACCGCAGCCTACCTCGTTGACGGTCTGCTTATCGATACAGGCTGCAGCTATACGGTGGAGGAATTAGCTCAGTTCCTCGAGGGCGAACACCTTAAATTCGCTATCAACACCCATTTCCACGAAGACCACATCGCAGCCAACTCTGTTCTGCAGAAGAAATTCGGCCTCAAGATATACGCATCTCGCGAATCCATACCCCTTATCAAGAAGATGCCTAAGCTTCCACAATACCAGGAGATAGTCTGGGGTTACCCTGTGCCCACCGAAGTCGATTTAATACCGCGGAGGCTGGAAACCGAACACTACAGTTTCGATGTGATTGATACTCCCGGGCACTGTGAAGGACATGTAGCTCTGATAGAACGTACTGAAGGCTGGTGTTTCTCCGGCGACCTCTATGTATCACCTGAGCCCAAGGCTATCTGGTCTGGAGAGGACATGGCTGAGGTCACAAGGTCTATGAAAAAATTAATTGAATACCCAACGGATAAATTGACCCTGTTTACTTCTCTGGGCTTAGTAGTGCCAGACGGGCGAGAGGCGCTTCAGGCATGCGTGCGTTTCTTGGAGGAATCTGCTCGCCGGGCAAAGGAGCTCGCCCGACAGGGTCTCTCAATAGCCGCCATCCGTGATGAGCTCTTCGGCAGGGAGAGCATACTGGCTTCGGTTACCGAAGGTGACGTCTCCGCTGAAAATATGGTGCGGGCGTTGCTACGTGCAAATATTTAATCCCAACAGATGTTAAACCGTTAAATCGCTAAACAACTCCTAACGCCCACCAGAAACCGACGCCGAATACGGCGTGTATTACCAATTGCTCCAGCCAAGTGAATCGTCCTGATTTCCCCCCCAGTATACCCTGCCCTGCTATGGGCAGAGCCACAAACAGCATCGCTACCCAGAGGAAGAAGACATATGGAGCAAGTGCATATATCTCCCTGGCATCGAAGTCTATGAATCTGGGAAACAGGCTGTAAACGAGACCAAAAATGGCACTGGTAACAAGGTGTACAAAAGTGCCGAATACATATACAACTGTTTGATTGTCTAGCATCTTGAGTCGTCTTACAGCAAAAGAACCATCTATAATAATAAGACTGGATTTGAACACACCCAATCGATAGCCAATCTCAGAAACGACCACCATGAAAGCCCCCGCGATGACACCAGCCGCAACGCCTTCTGCAAGCCACATTTTCCATACCTCCGATGATTTTCAGGATATAAGGTAAAATATTATCCAAATGAAGTGTACTGCCGAATTGTTCCCTTAATCCGCGTTGGCAGCAGGTATATATAGAACTGTGCCTCTGGCACAAACAGGACGCTTTGTGGGTTTGCCATTTCCTTTTCTTCAACCAGATTCAAGGAATTCAGTATGGGGAAATGAATACTGCTTAGCTTCCCAGCGCAGGGGTTGATCTGCG
>DATKWL010000220.1:0-6800 GCA_035529555.1 Dehalococcoidia bacterium
GGTCGGTATCGCTCTGTTGACTTCTGTGGTGCCCGCGTAGATTGTTCTATTCATTTACTAGTATCACTGCAAGGTTCCGTAGAAAAAACCTATATGTACAGACTGCTTTCTCACCTTGGGATCCCTTTGGAATACAAAGCATTACCCTGGTCCATGGGAAAAGTCACCAAAGAAAAGCCAGGCAATGTAGATTTCTTAGCCATGGACCCGAAGCTCGGAGCAGCGAACTTCTTCGCGTTCTTCGCCTTCGCCGCAGGCATTGAGCCGGAGGAGTCGACAAAGAAGGAGCTCCTAAAGATGGCCGACATCTGCGCGGATATGTCTCAGGAGGAATGCCGCAAGGTAGTGAATATACCTTTTTCCGACTGGATCGAGAGGAATGTTGAAGACCCTATGGCCAAGTTGGTTCTTCAGAATATGGGCCCCGTCATCGGCGCTCCGGTATCGGACGTCAACTTCGGAATGGTTGCCAATTCCTGGCGGACATTTAGCACCGCCGGTGCCCCTCTAATCTGGTACCCCAAGAACAAGAACCTGGAAAACGCGGTGATAGCTCCCTTAACCAAGTATTACACGAAACATGGGGGAAAGGTCATCACCAACAGGACAGTCAGAAATATCATCATAGAGAAAGGGAAGGCAAAGGGGGTACGTATTTCAGATGACCAAAACAACTCTATGTTGGAAGAATATAGTGCCCCTGTTGTTGTATGTGCTATACCGATCTTCGAAGCAGTATCCAAGAACGTCCTGGGACGCGAGTTTCTAACGAAGGACTGGGCTGAGGCCATTAAGCAGTTCGAAAGGCTAGCTATCTATGACCTGACCGGGTATTACCTTCTGCGGAAGGATATTATGCCCAGGGGGGGTACCGAATGGGTAAACATCTACGATATGGACTATGGCATCCCCACTTACGTGGGAGACGTGTGCACGGCTTCATTCATCAACTCTGTCAACGAACCACCCGGAAAACAGATTGTGGTCTCCATGATCCCTGGCTCATTTGAAGCGACTAACTTCGGTATCCCTACTCGATGGGATAAGGTGATGGAAGGACACAAACGATTGAAGGATTCTGTGGAGAAGGCGTTCCCTGGCTTCAACAAGGCCATCGAGCACGAGGGAATGAACCTGCAGCTCAACTTCAGCAGATATGCCTATGCAGTCGTGCCTAAAGAGATCGATATCCAATCACCGAATATCAAAGGGCTCTACTTCGGGGGCGACTCGATTCGGTCAATAGGTAATCCCATGTCTGACAAGTGTTTTGAACTAGCCTACCCTTTATGTGAAAGTATTACAGATTATCTTGGTTAATAGTGAGGAGGAACCATGCGCAAGTTACTACGTGTGAACCTGTCCAACGGTGCGATAAAGGAAGAGAACATACCCCAGAAGATAGCTACAGATTATGTAGGAGGGCGCGGGTTCGGCGCCAGATATCTTTACGATGAGGTGGCTCCAGGCACAGACCCTCTGGGTCAACAGAACAAACTATTGATTGTTACAGGCGCTCTAGCAGGGACAAGCGCACAGTCTCTCTCCAAATGGGTAGTAGTCACTAAAAGCCCCCTCACTGGTACATTTGCCCGCAGCTACGGCGGCGGCGATTTCGGGGCCTGGCTCAAGTGGGCTGGCTTCGAGCTTGTAATCTTGGAGGGCAAGGCTGCCAAACCGTCCTATTTGTATATTAAAGATGGCAAGTACGAAATCCGCGATGCCAGCGCTATCTGGGGCAAGACCACCAGTCAGGCTCAGGAATATCTGAAGAAACAACACGGGGCTAAAGCCCGCATGATTTGCATCGGCCCTGCTGCGGAGAAAATGGTGCGCTATGCAGGCGTTTTCAGCGGCAGGCGTGCTGCTGGCCGCGGTGGCACCGGCACAGTCATGGCTTCCAAGAACCTCAAAGCTGTGGTGGTGGAGGCTGAGCGCAAGGAGGAACTGGCTAATCCGGAAGAGTTTAAGAAGCTGGTAAAGCAGCAGGTGAAGAATTTTGAAGAGGGCTTGGGTTTCGAGCCATTTCGCGATTACGGCACCGCCATGGGTGTCGATGTTCCCGGTTTCGCTATGGGGACTTTCCCGGTGCGGAACTTTCGCTCGGCGGACCTGGAAGGCTGGGATAAGCTCTCTTTCTTGCAGTATGCTGCAATCACGCAAAAGCATTCCGGTTGTTATGCCTGCATGCTGAAGTGCGGCAAAACTCGCACGGTGACTGAGGGGCCGTACGCTGGGGTAACCAGTGAGGGCCCTCAGTACGAGAGCATCTGGGCTTTTGCGGGTCCCACGGCGTGCACTGACCTCGGGGCAACAGTGAAGGCAGACTATATGTGTTGCGAGCTTGGTATCGATACCATAAGCACTGGAGGTTGCATCGGCTTTGCCTACGAATTGTTCGAGAAGGGCATTTTGACCACTAAAGATACTGACGGTCTGGTTCTCAAATACGGCGACCCGGAACCCATGCTCAAACTGGTAGAGAAAATCGGACGCCGCGAGGGGTTAGGCGATATTCTTGCCGAAGGGGTAAAACGAGCAGCGGAACACATTGGGAAAGGGTCAGCGCACTACGCCATGCACGTCAAAGGGCTGGAGATGCCGGGCTATGAGCCACGTTCACTGAAGGCCCTGGGCATGAATTATGCCCTGGGCAATATGGGTGCCAACCACTGCTATGGATACACTCAACAGGAGATAGGCAACCCGAAGCCGCGCCTGCTTGATGCCGCTGCCGACGAGGGCAAAGGAGACATCGTCAAATACAATCACGACTATGTGGCTTCTGTAGAGCTGGTGAACGCATGCACCTTCCCAGCACACAACCTGGAGCTTTTCGGGCCGGAGATAATCGGCAAGATGCTGGTAGCTGCTCTGGGCGAGACTAAATTTGGCAGCGCAGACTATTTATCGCATGTGGGAGAGAAGGTTTACAACCTGGAGCGCTGCTTCAACATCCGTGAAGGATTCAGCAGAAAAGACGATACCCTGCCCAAGCGAATGTACACCGAGCCCCTGGAGGGCGGCATGCGAGATGGCGAGATTATAAGAAAGCCAGATGTCATAATAGACGAATATTACGAAGCAAGGGGCTGGGATAAAAACGGTATACCAACTGAAGCCACCCTTAAGCGTCTGGGACTCGAAGAGATGGATAAGGATATCGTTAAGTTCAGACGCTAGGGTGTTCCAGCAAATTCAAAATGAAAAATGCAAATTTCAAAATGTAGGGGCGCGGTCTCCGCGCCCAAGAGCTAACGGCTGATTGCTGAAAGCTGAGCGCTTATCCAAAAGGAGGTCCAATTGGCTGATGCAAGTTTCGATGTTGTAGTGATAGGAGGTGGACACCAGGGGCTGATAGCCGCCAATTACATGGCTAAGAACGGCTGTACGGTGGGTCTCTTCGAGCAGAGGAGAGAGCTTGGCGGTGGGGCCTGCACCGAGCCGCGTCCGGCGTCCGGTTTCCGCGGTAACCCCTGCGCCCACGTAGCTGGGTTTTATGCCAGCCCCTGTAACCAGGACTTCAAGCTCCACGAAAAGGGCCTGAACTACATTTTCCCGCCGGTAAACAGCTCAATGGTGTTCCCCGACGGAAGGTGCATAGTCTCATATCGCTCACTAATCTGGGACAAGGAAACCGGGCTGATGGCCCCGCAGCAGGATATCGTCGAGAAGAACGTCAAAGAGGTGGAAAGGATATCGCCAAGGGATGCCGAGGTCTTGGCTTGGTTCGCCCAAGGCAAGGTATGGGAGTGGGGATTCGCGGCCATGCAGGTCCTCTGGAACCCTCCCGCTCTCCCCGGCGAGTTCGACCCGGTTGAGGCATTGCTGAACGACCCGAACTCCGGGCTTCAACGCAGACATCAGTTCATGACTTGCACCGAGTTTGTAAGCGATTTCTTCGAGAGCAACGAGCTGCGGGCACATTCCTTGAGAATGCTCGGGTCCCAAGGCATCTACCCCGACGATGTAGCTCCGCTTACCTTATATTTGATCACAGTTCCTATGCAGATACTCGGTCAGGGTGGAGGTGTATACGAAGGGGGCACGCATAATCTTACCCACGCTCTCCAGAGAGCTCTGAGCGAGCAGGGAGGGAAGTTCTTCGTGGGTGCCGATGTGGACGAGATACTGGTAAAAAATGGCAGAGCCTGCGGCATTAAGCTGGCCGATGGCACTCAGATAGAAGCTAAAAAGATGGTCATTACGTCCATAGTCATCACTCAAACCCTCGCCAGACATCTCCGCAATGTAGATTTAGGACCCCAGGGCGCCGAATGGCGGAGGAAGATCGCCAAACTGAGGGTCGATAGAGGTCAAATTTTCTGGGGGCATATCGCCTTCCATGAGCTGCCCAAGTATAAAGCCGAGGCCTGGAATCCTGATTGCGGCCAGGGTCGCTGGATATTCATGGGCGATGCTGATATAGAATACCTTGACCGGGAATACCGCTTCCGCAATCAGCACATCAGGCCGGGGCAATGGCCGGAAAGGCTGTATCTCTGGGAGGGCACAGACAGCAAATGGGACCCCAGCTATGCGCCTCCTGGTAAACATGTCGCCCTTCTGGAGGAGATGGCCTTCCCTGCCAGTTGGAGGACTGAGAAGGAGTGGATGCAGATAAAGAAGGAGGCGCCTGACCACTTTCTGAAAGAGTGGCAGAAGTACGCGCCAAATATGACGTGGGACAACGTGATAGCCGCCAACATAGACACCCCCTGGGATATTATGCATAGAAGCGACAACTTCCTCGAGGGCAACTGGGGTCTCATCCCTGGCACTCCCAGCCAGTGGGGCGCCATGAGGCCCATACCGGAATTCGCCCAGTATCAAATCCCCGGCATAGAGGACTTCTGGATGGCTTCCGGTTCCTGCCATTTCTCCCTGGGATTACAAGGCTGGGCTGGCTATAACTGCTACAAGCGGATTGCCCAAAAGCTTGACCTCTGGAAGCCCTGGGAAGGACGCATGTATTAAAGGAGGTTGAGATGACAAAGTACAAGTATGACTTCATCATCATAGGCGGCGGCCCTAACGGACTCTGCGTGGCTGCTTACCTGAGCAAAGCGGGACAGAAGGTGGTGGTGCTGGAGAGATACTTCGAGGTGGGAGGTGGACTCGCCACCGAAGAGGTAACGCTCGGCGGCTTCTATCACAATACCCACTGCATCTACCACATGATGGTGGACTATGCCCCCCCTTATCAAGACCTTGAACTTGAAAAGTACCGCTGCAAGTATATTTATCCCGATTTGCAGGTGGCGATGCCTTTCCCAGATGGCAAGGCGCTATGCCTCTACTCAGATGTGGAGAGGTCGTGTGATTCCATAGCTAAGTTCTCTGCCAAGGATGCAAAGGTCTACCGCGAGGTCTTCCATAAGTTCAAGCTGTTCATGGATGAGTTCCTCGCGCCTGGTACTTACGTGAAACCTTTGCCCACCCTCGAAGCGGTAGTAGGCATGGAGAAGACCGAGATCGGCAGAGAGTTATCCGAGTATCAACACAAGAGTCCCAAAGATATTGTATACGAACACTTCGAAAACGAGAGGGTTCGAACCTTGATGCTCTATCTCTCCTGCCACTGGGGGCTGGAATACGACAACGGAGGCCTTGGTTTCCTCGTTCCCCTGATGTTGAACCGTGCCGTGAATTCCAGACTCTGCCTCGGCGGCTCGCATCGTCTGAGCAACTCGCTATCCCGGGTTATCCAGGAGCCAGGTCAGGGACATTTGAGGGGTAGCGTCAGAATAAAGCGCATCATAGTAGAGAATGGCGCTGCAAAGGGCGTGGAACTCGAGGATGGCACAATCTACGAGGCTGACAAAGCCGTGGTGAGCAGCATAGACCCCAACCAGACCTTCCTGCAAATGGTGGGCGAGAAGAACCTGTCCAGAGACTTCGTGGACAAGGTGAAGAACTGGCACTGGGAGAAGTGGAGCCTGTGTTCTCTCCATGCAGCATTGGAGGAACCGCCCAACTTCGCCGCTGCCGCCGGCAACCCCGACATCAACAAGGCATTTATGTATGTTCTGGGCTATGAAACTCCGGATGACGTTATTCATCATTTCCAGGCAATAGAAAAAGGAGAATTTACTCAGAATGTGGCTTTCAACTGCGCCTTCCCCACAGTGCATGACCCCAGCCAGGCACCTAAGGGAAGACACACCGCCTCTATGTACGAAATGGCTCCCTACAATTTAAAGGGAGGCGCTGAGAAGTGGTGGGACCGCAAGGTCAGAGAAGTACATGAGGAAGCGTTCCTGGCAACCCTGCGGAAATATGCCCCGAATTTGACCAAAGACAAGGTGCTCTGGACCTACTTCGTGGCACCTATCGATTTTGCCAACAAATATCTGAACATGGTTCAGGGGTCATACAAACAAGGGGCATACGAGATATTCCAGATGGCCTTCAATCGCCCCAATGACGAATGTTCCGTCAATAGAACACCGATAAAGAACCTCTACGTTTGCGGAGCCAGCGTCAATCCCGGCGGTCTTGTCACCTTCGGCCCCGGCTACATCGCTGCCAACACCATAGCAGAGGACTTCAAGATTACGAAGTGGTGGCAAGAGCCTAAATACATTACCGAGGCAATAAAGAAAGGCTACTTCGGAGAGCCATAAGGAAAATGCAAATTGTAGGGGCGAAGCGGTGCTTCGCTCTCTCCTTAGGAGATATGAAATGAAGATGAAAGCAGCAGTTCTGGAGGAATTGAACACGCCCCTAAAGATAGAGGAGGTCGAACTCGACGACCCCAAAGATAGCGAAGTACTGGTGAAGCTGGTAGCAACCGGGGT
>DATKWL010000221.1:0-7274 GCA_035529555.1 Dehalococcoidia bacterium
AATGCGGGTATGAACAGGATAATGAGGATAATCATACCCCAGGCCAGCACAGACATGAAGCCCTTACTCAGGGCGGCAACAATAAAGCCGGCCCCGGTGACCAGCACGGCTCCAAGCAGCAGTGCCGTCAGGATTATCAATGGCTGTCGACTCATGCCGCCGATGATTGCCATGAATAATGCCGCTTGCACAAAGGCCAGGCTTACGCCCGTAATGCCTTTGGCAAAAAACAAGTCCTTAACCGAAACGGGGGTAACCAGTAAGGCATTGATGGTGCGCCGCTCAACTTCCTCACTGATGAGGTTAGCCATACCAAAGGTTTCCATCATGATGAGTAAGACGGCAAAGAGGGGACGCATGCGGTCTCGCGGCGGTATCTGCATGCCGGCCAAGTCCGGACCCAGAATCTCCTCCGTTATCTCGATAGTCAGTGCCTGTCCGGTCTGCTGGTAGGCCAGTTCTCTAATCAGAACACCAACAGCATCTCTAATTTCCTCAGGCACATCCGGGGCGAAATACACACTGATTTTGGGTTTCTGCCCGGACATAAAGTCTTCCATTATGTCGGCCGGGAGCACAACCCCAGCCACATATTGCCCCTCGGTTACACCCTCTTTAAGCAGCTCCTCAGATTCAATCACCTCAATTTCCAAGCCTTCTTCTTGCATTTGCTCAAAAGCGGGAAGTACCACCGGCGCATACAGCCCTATCTCCAGGTTCTCGTTAACCGCCTTCGGCATAATAAAATAGATAACCATATAGACGACGAGACCGAGGACAGTTATAAGAGCAAAAAACCGGTTCCTGAAGAAAAGGGAGAGGTCTTTAGCCACAAGAGCACCGATAATGCGTAAGTTCATCCCTGGAGCCCCCGTCCGGTAATGTTGATGAAGATATGCTCCAAGGTAGCTTCCTCGCTGTGGATAGTGACTACCTTCTCCCGGGCAAAGAGTTCCTGAACGGCCCCCGGTGTCTCCGGGGTGTCCAGAATGACTTCACGGTCCTCAAGTCCGCCGCTCTCGGTTGAGATTTTAGCCTTAAGGGCTCGCTTACCATGTTGCTGTTTGAGGTTATGCGGCGTGTCCAGAGCGACTATCTTACCCTGATTCATAAAGGCTACCCGGTCAGAGAGCTTGTCCGCCTCTAGCATATCGTGGGTGGTGAGAAAGACCGTAGCACCTCGCTCACGCTCCTGAAGGATGATATTCCGGATAGACTCTGAAGATGTCGGGTCGAGTCCCGCAGTAGGTTCATCAAGAAATAAGACCCGGGGTCGGTTCACCAGCGAGCGTGCTACCATAAGACGCTGCTTCATACCCTTTGAATATGTGGCGACCCGGTCTTTCCCTCGACCGGCCAAGCCGACCCTCGCCAACAAAGCCTCGGCGTCAAGTGAGTGAACGCCAAAGAGGCGTGCGAAGAATCTCAGGTTTTCTATGGCACTCATCTGCTCATAAAGATTGGTCACCTCAAAGCAAACGCCAATATCCCCCTGTACCTTATCAACGTTCTTGGCAACGTCCATGCCCAGCAGTGTTGCCTTCCCGCCCTTAGGCTTAAGCTGTCCTGTCAGTATCTTAACGGTAGTCGTCTTACCGGCACCATTGGGGCCAAGAAATCCCAGAATTTCACCTTCTGCCACGTTGAAACTGATACCATCCACGGCAACCAATTCGCCATACCGGTAGGTCAATTCCTCCGCAACAATCGCATCGTGAGCCATCTCACCTCCTTAATTGCGGTATGCCAGAGCTAAATTGCTGGCATTATATCACATCCAGAACATTTTGAAGTTTGAACCAGGCAGCTGGGGGGCTTGGCTCTCAAGCTATAGTGAGCTGAAACGTAGCTTACTGAACCTTAATCTTGCTTCTCCGTCTCCCCTTTGTTTCCCCCGGCTCTTCCATCTTCTCAATCGCCCTATCAAGCATACTGCGCAGTGCCAGCAGCATTTCCTTTCGCGCTACCGACAGATGCTGCCGGGTAGAATCGGGGAGCCCTCGAAACTTTGGCGATTTGAAGCGCAGCACCACTTCCTCGCCGGGGTGATACTCCACCTCAAAAATGCTGTCGCTCATATTCTCACCTCCTACTCTCTCTAAAGACTTCGTCTATTTACTGTCCTTGATTCTCCCCTGATGGAACTTAATCCTTAGCTTACCCTCCTCCAGTTTTGCCTCGCTAACCGCTAAGCCACGGAGGGCACGGGGAAGAATGACATTCCGCCTGAAATTTGCCACCTGGATGCTAAGTTCATCACCACTCTGCATTAAAGAGATTTTCTCCTTATTACTGAAGGGCAAGGCAAGGGTGAGGACATAATATTTACCCTCTTTCTGGATATCCTGAACTTGTCCCTGAAAGAAGATAGTGGTAGGGTCATCTCCCCCGTAGACTGCCTCTGCCATAACCTTCAGCATGGGTATGCCCACTACTTCTTGCTCCATAAGGGGAACATCTGAAATAGGTAGAGGGGCGAAGCATTCCCGAATTAGCTGGCGATGTTTCTTCTGGCTATCTTTCCAGGCCTGAAGGTAATGGTCCTTAACCTCTTCAGGGATGAGGCGATTACAGATGATGAGGTCGGTAACATAGCCATAGAGATTAAGGTAGGTAAAAGTGCGTTGAGCTTCCTTAATCACCATCTTTTCTGGATTAACCACTAAACGCACTGATGTTTTTTCAGCATCAGTGAGCAGGGCGCGCATCTTGTCAAGCTCCGAGTAGAGTTCCTCAAGTGAGTCAAAGACCTCACTACCGGGAAGGGGCATATTCATCAAAGCCCTTGCCAAGGGGGATACCACGCCAGCAACCTTTCGCCCAATGGGAAACATCTTCGTCATCCACCAGTTCATTACCTCAGGAAAGCTGAGCAGTCGCAATGTTTCCCCGGTGGGGGCGCAATCTACGATAATGACATCGTATTGTCCTTCATCTTGGTAACGAACAATATAGAGCAGATTAGCTAACTCCTCCATTCCGGGAAGGATAGCTATCTCCTCAGCGACCATCTCATCTATTCCCCGCCAAGCCAGCAGCGCTGATAGATACCTCTGGATACTCCCCCACTGAGCCTCTAATGTCTGGGATAGTTCAGTTTCCTGCCCCCAAAGGTTTGGGATAATAAGCTGCGGCTCATTGCCTAAGGGAATCTCAAAGGAATCGGAAAGGCTGTGAGCGGCATCGGTGCTGAGAACGACAGTCTTATAGCCCAGCTCTGCCGAACGCAGCGCTGTAGCCGCCGCCACACTGGTCTTCCCGACCCCACCCTTACCGGTAAACAAAATAACTCTCATTGCTTCAGCTTACGAATACCCATTAAAGTCTTGCTTCTTTGACACTAAAACTTAAGCCAAGTATAATTTATCCGTAGAAAGGGAGCAAGTAGCTCCCGCTATGCCGAAGTGGCGGAATGGCAGACGCGCTACGTTCAGGGCGTAGTGTCCTTAAGGGCGTGGGAGTTCAAATCTCCCCTTCGGCACCATTGGTATCTAGGCGCTTGTAGCTCAGTTGGATAGAGCGCAGCCCTGCGGAGGCTGAGGTCGTGGGTTCAAGACCCGCCAAGCGCGCCAGGCATGGGCGGTTAGCTCAGTTGGTTAGAGCACCTGCTTTACACGCAGGGGGTCAGAGGTTCAAGTCCTCTACCGCCCACCATAATTTGAAGCTAAAAAAGCCCTTATGTTAATTATTACATAAGAGCCTTTTCGTTAATTGGCACTAATTTGGCACTAATTACATCTGAGTAAAAGGAAACCAGGTGTCTCAAATCGTTGGTAATATTAAATCCACGTGTTCATCCCGATATTCGCTCAACATTGACATTCATTCCTTAGTGAATTACACTTGATGATCACTGTCAAATAAGGACGAATTACTGTGAAAAAAGAATTTTCATCTATGCCGCCAACATTTAAAAGTAAGTACCAAGAGTATGATGAATTTGCTATGTTTTCATGGCATGATTTTCTAACCGCCATACCGTCGCCGCTGTTTGTCGTCACGTCATATAAGACCAATGGCAAAGAAAACGCATGCCTACAATCTTGGTCAACTTTCGTTGGCGACAAAGGCGAGTTTATTTGCATTATCGGATCAGTATCGAAAAGAGGGCATCTTTATGAAACACTGAAAAACAGGAAGTGCTGCGTTTTTAATTTCCCTTCAAGGGACGTTTATAAAAAATGCAGTGATACGATAAGAAACAACGGCTATGAAGATGATGAAATAACCAAATCCGGCTTAACATCGGAAAAGGCGATTTCGGTTGATGCACCAAGGATTCAGGAGTGTTTTTTAAATATCGAGTGCGAATATTTGTGGGAGCATGAACATTTTGAAGGAAGCCGTGATGTAACAATTGCGCTTCATGCTACCCATATATGCATGGATATTGATCGGTGTGATGAAAACAAACTAGGCAGATACGGGAAAACCGGGTATATGTATAATATCCATTCACCAAGAAATCCTGAAACCGGAGATGTTTTGCCGAATTGTTTTGGCGCACTCGAGAAGTATAACTAGAATGACAGTCCAGGACATCAGTCCGAGTTCAGCATATTGACATAATTGGCTCCTTGACCTGGACTTGAACCACGAACCTAGTGACATCTTCACCGAGGTTATCCGAGTAAAATTCATCGAGACTCTCGATGATTCCCTCCAGCAGTCTGCCGGTCGGCGTATCATCGAAGGGTTCGTTAATCGAGACTACCGAGACTCCGGCTTTTCTCAACATCGCTTTGTAGAGTATAGAGTCTTCCCGGCTGCGGGCAAAGCGGGAGTATTTCCATACCAATATCCGCTCAAAGGGTTTGTTGGGACGCCGGGCAAGTGAAATCATTTCCCTGAAAGCCGGGCGAGCGGTGGTCCTGCCCGACTCGGCTTCATCCACAAACTCTCTGACTACCTCATAGCCATTCCTTGAGGCATAGTCTCTCATAGCTTTTAATTGCGCTGAGATGGATAAATCCGTATCCTGTTTATCCGAGGATACCCTGGCATATAGAGCTACTTTCATTTTTGTCTCCTTCCTCCCCGTATTACAAGCTGATGCGATTGCATATCCGACATCGCCCAGCAACTAGGCCCATAAGCCCAATATCTTCAAGCGGTCTTTTCAATTTGTCACTCACGCTCTTAAGCTCGGCTTCAGTGTTGACTACGTTCTTCATCTCTGGCAAGTTCTGTATCTTCTCGAAAGCCCGTATTAACGCTTCCCGGCACCCATTCTGTTTGCCGGGGCAGTAAGTCATTTCTGAGCCACCCTCTCCGTGAAGTACATAGCCGTCTTCGGTGGCAACCAATCGCTTCTCGGGGTTTGTATCATCGATGATCCCCAGGGCCTTCCGCATATGGACTGTATAATAGAGATTCACTGCATGGGGATATACAAAACCCCCTTTGTTATCAGCAGGTTTCCCTTCCCTGACCTCGAGTTCTGTCTCTCTCTCAATTAGCATTCTTATCCCTAACGCCAGATTGGTCCTCGCTCTAAAATGATTTGCTGTGGCCTCTTTCCAATTTCTGATATTCGACCAGATCCGGTCACGTGTCAGGTGCTCTTTGAGTAAACTCCAGAGAGTAGTATCTTCATCTGATAGCTCGTATATCAATCCCTGCGATGGAGTGTAGATGATCTTACCTGCAGATAGGATTATCGGAGCGAGAGTGCCGCTTTTCTCTCGACGTATTTCCAGATCGGCAGGTGGGAGTTCGGTTCCTTTAAGAAGCTTTAGAATTATACCCTTAAGCTGCTTCTGGTGTTCTATCAGGGCTCCTTTGACAATCTCGGCACGAGCAGCAGCTCCATCACGCTCAGCACGTGCCTCCTCAATGCCCCGCTTAATCACCTTCAGGGCACGACTTCTATCTTTAGCAATTATTGCTGCAGGTTTGCCATCATCGTATTCCTTCAACCACTCCCTTTTTTCACTCATTGGTATTTGTTTGGGCATAATGTGCACTCCCTCTCTTGACAAGCATATTATGTATTGTGGACATACCTATAATACATCTTATAGCCCTTAATAGTATTTGTCAAGTCGTGAATGAAGTTATTATGAGTACTTATACACTTTTTATAATGAAAGTGATATGGATAACCAGGCCAGTAAAATACCGACTGGACAAAGCAACACCTCAGCGTTAAGCGATTATGCGCTGGGCCTGAGGATTCTTGCCAGGATAATCGCCCGTAGGCGTACGCGGAGAATAATAGCCAACCCGGAGAGTAAAGACGGAGTTTCCAAAGAGAAATGAAAGATATTTCTTATCAAGACACCTGCACAGGTGGACAGCGAATCACCGCTGCAACTCTGATAAGAGGCTTTTTACAACTATTTTACTACGGGGTAGTTTACGAAACTAATGGAAAAGGTCAGATCGGAATCAGAGAAGGCCAGAAAACCTGGTAGACCGAGAGCCATACCGGAAGCTCTGGAGTCGGTTGTGGTTAGGCTGTACCGGCAAGGCCATGGTTACCGGGCTATTGCTCGCATCCTGAGAAACGGATATGAAATCAATCCTCATTTTAGCTCGGTGAGGAAGACTTTACACAGGCTGAGTGTAATAAAACCGGGAGACCCCACTGCATGAAAACTTATCTCGATCTCCAGGATGTTGAAAAAATAGAGAGTTGTGCCATCTCACTGAGAGACCGGCTGCTTATCAGACTCCTGTTTCATTTAGGCTGCCGGGTGTCTGAAGCTCTTGCTATCACCACAAACGACATCGACTTCGAACAGGAGACGGTAACAATATTGCACCTAAAGACACGCTCTTTATTGTTGTGTCCCATCTGTAAAGCTAGGCTGGCTAGAAAACACCGCTTCTGCCCGGAATGCGGTCAGCGAATAAAAGAAATTATCAACCGCGAAAATACAAGAAGGCGACAAGGAATTTTACCTATCGATAAAAAGACCCTCATTCTTCTTAAAAAGTTTATCAACCAGAACGAGAACGTGATTACGGAAGATTACCAACTTGTATTCCATATCAACAGGCACCGGGCATGGCAAATTGTCAGAGACTGTGCTTCAAGAGCAGGCATCACAAAGCTCGTAAACCCGGAAACCGGTAGGCTCCGAGGTGTCAGTCCTCATCGACTGAGGGATGCTTTTAGTGTTCATGCAATGAAACTGGATGATTCGGGTGAAGGATTGAGACTGCTTCAGGAACACCTGGGACACACAAGTTTCAATACTACAGCTAAGTATCGAAAGATCGCAGGTGAAGAACACCGTTCATGGTACAATAACCTCTGGGACGGCCAC
>DATKWL010000222.1:0-2245 GCA_035529555.1 Dehalococcoidia bacterium
TACTCGGTTATCTCAAGGCTTTAGCTGGTTCAAATATCGTCAAGATAGTGCCAGCTTCCGATAGTGCTAGCGAGACGCAGACTAACGGACAAAAGAGGCTTAAGGTAGCCTGCGGAAGCAATACCAGCTATCTTGAGGACTTGGCTTGGATAGGTGATAAAACACCGATGACCCTTTGCGAAGTCAGGATAAGCCCTAACCGAACAGTCAAGCCGAACATCGGTGGACTGGAGCTATCGGAAGCCCTTAACAGGGTGTTACCCTTTACCGCTAAAGAGGATAATAGACCTGTCTTACAGTGTGTCCTCTTTAGAGCTAAAGAGGGTAAGCTCACAATGGTGAGTGCCGACGGCTTTAGACTGGCAATGGTAACGCTGGACTTTGACGGTGAGGGTGAAGCCCTGATACTTCGTGATGACCTGCGGGGTATAGCCAACGCCTTGCGGAAAGCCCATCGGGTTAATCTTAGCTTTGAGGCAAGCGGGGAAAGCCTTGACGGAGTAAGCCTTGTCATAGATACCGAGATAACTCGGTATAAGTGGCGGGGTGCTGATGGTAGCTTCCCTGATTATGAGAAGCTCATACCTGCCGAGACGAATATAACCGCTCACCTTGATACTATAGAGGCGGGTAAGGCGATTGCCTCACTGAAAGTCCTAGCCGATAGCCAGTCCTACCCGATAGACCTATCCCTTAACGGCGGTATAGTGATGTCAAATCCTGATGATAAAGGGGAAGTTACTATGCCAGCCGATATTGAGGGTGGGGAAGTCAGGGTAAGAATTGACGGCTCATACCTTACCGAGGCTTTGAGAGCTTGTGGGGGTATGGTGGACTTCAAGGTTACCGATGGTAAGTCGCCAATCATCTTTGCCGTTGATGGTTATCAACTGGTGGTAATGCCGATGTTGACCGCCGATAGCCAGAAGCCAGAGGGGGAAACACAGACCGCCGAGGACACCGAAGCCGAGCAAGTCGAGAAAACCGAGGCGGTAGCCGAAGCGGAAGCAATCACCAAAGCCGAGAAGCCGAAGCGTAAACGAAGCAAGGCAAAAGAACCAGTAGCCGTAACCTGATAGTCTGAAATTGAACGCTTGAACACAGAAAACAGCCAACGCAGAGAAGCGGGGGATGACCCCGCTTTTTTGCTATTTTCAGGGGGTATTCCTGCCCCGATTGCGAGGGTGGGAATGCCCCTTTTTTGTGGCTGGAAAGGGCAGGGAGTGCCGAAGCCCGATGGCAGTGCGAGAGGCAGAATGGCAGGGACACTATCGGCGGTTGCGTACTTTAGTGGAAGTTCAATGGGACAGGTGCACAGTATGAATAACAATCAAAGAGAGTAGGTACTCTAAACAGTATCCTGAAAAACATCCGGAAAGGAGGTGAAACTATGCCCATAAAGTGGAGTGCTCTAAAGGTAAATGAGGCTATGGATATGGTGGAGGAGTTCGTCAATCAGGCTATCGAGCCACTAGAGCAGGCAAAGATTGTCGTTAATGAAGCCAGAAACATAGCCAGCTTACCTCAATACCTTGACCAGCGCCTTGTCCGTCTCATTATTGATGTTGAGCGGATAGACTACATCAAGTCATCAATTGAAGCTGTCCGTAGGGATTTACCTGACGAAGCGATAGAGTCGGAGAAGAAGTCAGCAAGCCATGGCCGGCAGCCGGCACTGGTAAGCTAACATCGTCAGTGTTTGCAGGGGTACGTATGCCCAAAATCAGAATAGAAAGGAGAATCTATGCCCAAAACAGCAGATACCATGATAAGTGACCTGGTTGGCACTATTACTGACCCGATTATTGTCTTTCCGGGTGGCTGGGGAGACACTTTGCCAGACTGGCTTAAGACAGCCATTACCTTGGAAAGGATGATGAGGTACATGAAAGCGCTGAAAGGTGAAGAACCAACCGGTACTGATGCTGAAGCTTGTGCCTATCTCTATACTACTGGTCTCACCGCGCCAATGGACTATGACTGGAGCCAGATATACCTTTACGTAGCTACAATGACTTATCGGCATTGGAATAAGGGCGAAATGCCCGCTGATATTGCCGTAGACTCAATCAGTGACTACCAAATGGGGAAGCTAAATAGGCTTAAATCGTGGCTATATCACCAGAGGGCTAAAGCAAGACAAGAGAAGGGAAAAGCTGACAAGAGGCAAGAAAGAGAGGAAACCGAGGCGCAAAGAGAGGCTGAGCAGCCGGCACTGTTTGAGTTTTAGTGGTCAACTAAGTAT
>DATKWL010000223.1:0-4436 GCA_035529555.1 Dehalococcoidia bacterium
TCGCCGAGCTTATCCGCAGGATAAAAATACCCTACAATGTGAACATAGCGGCCATGATCGCTGTGAGGGAATCCCTGGATGATAAAGCCTACCTTCAGGGAAAAGTAAAGGCAATCATAGCGGAGCGAAAAAGGCTTTCAGCCAAACTGAAAAAGCAGGGCTTGCTCAGCCCCTTGCTGTCACAGGCCAATTTTATACTCTGCCCGGTGGTCAAAGGCGATGCACGGAAAATAAAAGAATGGCTGGACAAGAGGGGCATATTTGTGAGATACTTCGATAAACCCCTGCTGAATAACATGCTACGTGTAAGTGTGGGCAAACCGGAGCATACCGATGCTCTGATAGAAGCGCTGGCAAAGTATAAAGGAGGGCGAGATGGCCGTGAAAAAGGTCGCTAAACCAGTAGCTAAAAAGGTAGTTACACCGGTCGCTAAACCGACCGTTACACAGACCGCTAAACAGAGAGGAGCCACTGTCAACCGTGCCACCGGCGAGACCAAGGTCAGCGTGGAGCTTTTGCTCGACGGTAAGGGCATTTGTAAGGCAAAAACCGGCATAGGCATGCTCGACCACCTAATAGAGCAGATAGCCCGCCATGGCCTGTTCGACATCACGGTCGAGGCTAGAGGTGACCTGAAGACGGGGCAGCACCACACATTGGAGGATGTCGCTATCTGTCTGGGACAGGCGTTTGATAAAGCGCTGGGGGACCGCAAAGGCATCGCCAGGATGGGACATGCGGTTGTGCCCATGGACGAAGCCATGGCACTGGTGGCGATCGATATCAGCGGCAGGGGCTTTGGCGTCGTCGAAGCCCCCATTGAGGGCAGGGATGTCGGTGGCCTGGACACTGACCTGTTACGGCACTTCCTGCAGACCTTTGCTACTGAGGCGAAACTTACACTCCATGCCAGGCTTCTCGCCAAAGGCAACGACCATCATAAGGTGGAGTGCCTGTTCAAGGCGCTGGCGAAGGCGCTGGACATTGCAACCAGGATAGATGAGCGTGTCAGCGATGTCCCCAGCACCAAAGGGAAGCTATAAAACTGCTTATCCTGTAACCCTTGGACATACAGTTGTCGGGCTGTCCAAGCCTCTGGACAGCCCGATTCTTTATTTAACGGAGTATGATATAAGTTCAATTGTGTGCGCGTTTGTGATGCCTCTGGTTTTCACGCGCGTTTTTGCTTTATCGGAATACCAGTACTCATAGGTAGCCTGTGCATTATCATATGAAACCGTTTTGAAGCACCTGAATGTGCCTGCCTCAACCAGAATATCCTCAGTACTCATGCATCTGTAAATTACAGTGCTTTCACCTCTGTCGGTGAAAGATTCAGCGTCGAGAAAATCAGTTACTATCCAGGAAGTTTTTACGGTAAACTCATTTCCGACTTGATAGGGCCACCTGTTGCTGGCTCCTTCTCGGGAATAAGCAATCAAACGCGTCATAGTTAAACCCGAGGCTGATAGGGTGGCGGAAACCCGGGAAAAGAGGGGATAGTGAGTTGCCTTGTTTATCCATCTTGTCTCTTCGTATATCCAGCCATCCATTGGCGGGTCATATGTAACCTGCATGACATAAGAGGCCTTCCCCTCCATGGTCTCCTCACGTACAATCCTTTCGGTTCGTGTGTATTCTATTCCCTTATAAACTTCTTTGAAAACCCAGGTGTCTCCTACATACAGGGTCGGCAGCAAACCCTCTGAAATTTCCAGAGTGCTGGAAAGGTCGCCTATCTCGACGTTGTAGCTTCCAATTATGTGATTGGAGAAGCTGAAGGCGACTATCTCCGTGGCCCCTGCTGACACGGTGACGTTTTTGCTGTTCACCGGTATTCCATCTATCTTCAAAATCACGGGGCAGTAGTCATCCACTTCACCTGAGTTGGTGACATTGCAAGTGATAGACACTTCACGATCCTGTAACACCTGTTGCGGTGAGATAATCAGATTGCTTATTGTAAATACGGCAGGGATGAGCACAGTAAAGCTGCCGCTCAAGCTGCCTACATTGACACTGTAGGTTCCCGCATTATTTTTTGTTAATGCGAATGTAACTGTCTCCGTTGAATCAGCGTTAACCTGAACTGTTTTTGTTTCCTGCGCTAATCCATTGACTTTTAAGTCCAGGGTGTAGTTTCCTGAGACTCCCCCGGTATTGCTGATGTTGGCGGATACGGTAACCTGCTCGCCGATCCTGACCTGTGCGGGGCTGACAACGAGTTCGGCGAAACCCGGTGGTGTCAACACGCTGAATTTACCTGCCAGGCTATTCAGCCTGATACTATGAGTTCCTGCTTCAGCGGCGTCTATGGTGAAAGAAATTGTCTTTTTCTCTCCCGCTGCCATCGGTACATATTTGATTTCTCTTAAGGCGTTGTCTATTCTGAGTCTGGCCTGAAAAGTTCCCTCGGCTTTCCCTGCATTAGTTACATCAACTGAGGCTAAGACCGAGTTGCCCTCTATAACCTGGGCAGGTGAGATATTCAGAGCCCCTATTTCAAATTTGGCACCGGGCGTGCAAGCGTAACTTGCGCTTAAAAAAGATGTCACGAATAAGATGAGCAAACAAGTTATCAGCATTCTTTTCATCTTTGCCCCCCTTTATCTTTATTAAGTAGTATGGTCAGAGGGAGAACCGCCTGGCACCCCTATCGTTACGAACAGTACGATATGGAAATTGAGTGAATTCAATATTTACAAGTAGCTCGTGCGTGATAGGCTGAACGAAATAGACTATGACAGTAGAATCTTAAGTTGTCAAAGAGCTTATCTCGTTTAGTAAATAGAAAGCCGATAACTCACGGCTTGCCGCTCTCGCTAATGGTGCTTGCGCAGCGGTATTTCCTTGAGGAAGAAATTGGCAACCCAGGCTATAACGACTACGATAAAGCCGATAAGGAAGACCTGTGTTATCGCTGAGTTGAGAGCTACTTTTAGCGTCTCGAAAACCTGGTCAAAAAGGGCGGCTCCCTGCGGCCCCAGATTCTCAAAGATGCTCCTCAGTTGGCCCTCTGCACCTGTACTGAGCAGAGCCTGCGGATTATGCGTAAGCGAATCTAGAACCTGAGGGGGTATGACCTCCTTCGCTTGTGAAGAAAGCCCGCCCAGAAATTCCGAAGCAAAGCGGTTGTTCATTACTGAGCCGAAGATTGCCAGCCCGAAAGCACCGCCGATGGAACGGAAGAAGGCGGCTGAGGAAGTGGCTATACCCAGTACGGAATAGGGAATCGCATTCTGAATAGCAATAATGTAAATGGGCATGGTCACGCCCAGGCCGAAACCTATCACCACTATGTTGGCCACAGCTCGAGCATTGCTTGTTTCCGCTGACATCCCGGAGAGCAATAGCATCCCCACTGCCATAATCGCCAGCCCTACTATACCCAGGAGTTTGTAATGTCCACCGGCTCGCGAGAGTATCTGCCCGGAAATAACGCTACCCGCTACCATGCCCAGCATCATAGGCGTCAGGAAACTGCCGCTTGCTGTGGCAGACTGCCCCAGGACTCCTTGAAAGAATAATGGGATGAAGACGATGCCGCCGAACATGCCGAAGCCGGTAATGAAGATGATAAATGTGGACAGGGATATAATCCGGTTCTTGAATATCCACATGGGGATGATAGGTTCAGCGCTGCGGCGCTCAATTGTCACGAAGAGAACTATCATGGCGGCGGAGAAGGCGAACATACCGATTATTTCAGGAGAGAGCCAGGGATATTCAACACCACCCCAGGTAAGAGCAAGCATGGTTGTTACCACAGCCAGTATCAGGGTTATCATGCCCGGATAGTCAATCTTGTGTTTAACTTTAGAAGGACGCAGGTCAGGGAAGAAGAATACGAATAGACCCAGAATCAAAATCCCCAGAGGTATGTTCACCCAGAATACCCAGTGCCAGGAGATATTGTCGGTGATGAATCCACCCAGCGTTGGCCCGATGATGGAGGACAGTCCAAAAACGCCGGCTACGAGTCCCTGATATTTGCCGCGTTCTGAGGGAGGAAAAAGGTCGCCGACTACGATGAAGGCGTTGGCCATCATGATACCAGCGCCCAGCCCTTGAAATCCGCGGAAGGCGATGATCTGGGTCATGGTCTGGCTGAGTCCGCAGAGAAGGGAGCCCAGCATGAATATAGATATGCCAGCTATGTAGAACCACTTGCGACCGTACATATCGGTCAGCTTGCCTGTAATGGGCATAGCGATGGTGGAGGTAATCATGTACGCGGTGGCTACCCAGGTGTAGTGGGCAAATCCGCCCAGGTCGGTGATAATCTGGGGCAAAGCGGTGCCGACCACGGTCTGGTCAAGCGAACTGAGGAACATGGCCAGCATCACGCCGGCAAATGTTATGAGCAGTTGCCGCCTTGGTAGAGCGCGCAGGCCGACGGGTCTTACTGCTATTTCAGCGCTCGGGGGGTCTTCAA
>DATKWL010000224.1:0-10444 GCA_035529555.1 Dehalococcoidia bacterium
CCTTGCCGTCAAGCTAAACACAGGGGCTTTTGAAGCTATTCTAGCATATGTTGCGCTTATGGGCACCCTTTGATATGGGAAATCCAGCATTAGTCTGGCTACTGACTGTCAAGGACAGCTACCCGGTGAAACAATAACTCATTTTGTGTTCATCTTTTCCGTTACCGAACAATCTGGTCGGTTCAGCGTTCAAGCAATGACGTCTTAGGCCCATCGAATCTGTGACTGCCCTGAAGATGTGTACACGATGCGGTTTGAAATGGGGGGCCCTCCACATGTATATCCTTCAAATCAACGGCACTTCCCCAAACACCGCATACTTCGTTAATAGGCAAATCATATGGCTCACTTGTAATGGTCGCAAAGGCATGGACATGACCTCCGACAACTATACGAATTCTGTCGCCTCTCTCAAGTCGCATTTTCTCCCACCAGTGACTAAGCCTGTTGTTTCCTTTGGCAGTTACCTCGTTTCGGCCGTACAAGTCAATTCGGCCGCATCGAAGGTGTTTTAGTAGACGCTCTTCGTCCCCGTGATGCCAGCAAGCCACTGGTTTCTCCATCACTCCCTCCTTGTATTCTTTATGGTCCCGCTGGGACGCGCAGAATTAATTGCGCAACTCCAGTGCTAACTTGATTCCTGGAGAATCTCAGTCAATTTGCGTACCAACTCAGCGCAGTTGTCGCTACTGAACCTTAGCATGACGCAATTCTGGGTATTATGACCTCGGAATAACAGGCCAAATACATTTTCCTTGTATGCCCAGGCGAACAAGTCATCAAGGTCACACGTATCCTCCCGCCCATTCACAGCAAGCGTCATAGTTCCTCGAAGGCCTGTCATTCTATAACCAGTCACAAAAGTCATGTATGGGTCTCCAATGTTTGTTCTTCTCGTTTTTTGTTGCTAATCGAGGCTAGGTGCGTCAGACTTGCATAATCATAGACCATCGAGCTGGGTAGTCACTGCATCTTTCTCCTTGGTAACCAGTATCTTCTCGATCTTGAGCCCTTTCATCGCAGTTATCACCATCTTCAACTTATCGTGCTTCAACTGCTCCCCTTCTTTAGGAATATGCCCAAGCAAATCAAGAACAAAGCCGGCCACTGTCTCATAAGGACCCTCAGGGAGCCCTAGTTCCAGCTTCTCATTGGCATCCTCAATTCTCATCCCGCCATCGATCTGGAAGCTGTTCTCACCCACAGTCTCGAAGCTTTTCCTTGTTTTGGTCAGTTCATCCTGCAGCTCACCCACGATTTCCTCTAATAGCTGCTCCACAGTTACCATACCGGCAACGCCACCGAACTCATCTGCAACCATGGACAGATGGTCACCGGACTTCTGCAACTCAGCGAAAAGCTCGGCGACAAGTTTATTCTCGGGAACAAAGTGAACCGGACGCAGCAGCTCATCAATCGGGCTGTCTTCTCGACACGAGCCTTTAGCCTGGGCCATGAGCAAATCTTTTATCCAGAGGACTCCTACTACTTTATCCCTGGTATCTTCATAGACCGGGAAGCGGGAATGCGGAGTCTGGGCATAGATGGAGAGAAACTCACGTATCGTGGTGCCTTTTTCCACCCATGTTACGCTGGGCCGGGGGGTCATCACCTCGGAGACCAGGCGGTCGCCGAAACGAAACACCGCCTCCACCATGTCAGCCTCAGACTCCTCAAGGGACCCCTCCTCCACCCCCACAGAGACAGCAGTACGAATCTCCGCCTCGCTTGTTAGCATCTTTGTTACAGGAGATGCTCCTATTAGCCGGGCTAGTTTATCTGCTATCCAGAGAAATACAGCCGCTACAGGTGATAGGACCCAGATTAACACCTTCATCGGAGTGGCATAGAGCATAGCCAGCCGCATACCGAGTCTGGTGCCTACAATTTTGGGAAAGACCTCACCGAAGACAAGCAGCACTATGGTCACGCCTATGATGGTTACCAACACCGCTTGTCCTTCGGTCAACGCAGATGCCACTAAAATTGTAGCTAAAGCGGCAGCAGCGGTATTGACCAGGTTGTTGCCCACAAGCACCGTGGCCAAGAAGCGCTCCGGCTTCTCTGCAATCGTGGCCACCTGCCTGGCAGCCTCGCTATCAGCATGCTCAGTGCGCGCCAGATGCCTCAGCCGCAGCCTCTGCAACGAGATAAACGCTGTCTCAGAACTGGCGAAGAAAGCCGAGAACAGCAAACAAACGAAGAATAGCACCAGATATAGTATATCCATATTGCTCATAACCCCACCCCCTTATCGGGCTATCAATTCACCCCAAAGGGAACCATCATGTTGAGCCACTATCTTTGCCAGCAGTACCCGATTTGCCAATAGCTCAGAGCTTGAGGCAAATACCCTCATATAATTATCGGTGAGTCCAAAACAGATGCCGTCTCTAGTGCCCTGCCAGTTTGGAAGCATTCCGAACTCTTGCTTGAGAAGAAGCAATTGACTACTGGTTTGAAGGAGCTGCTTACCTGTTACGCAAAGCCACAGTAATTCTATGCTGTCTAAGCAGCAGGTGCAACTCCTCACAACTTCGTAGTGGTTGCCTGTTGCTTATCTAAAGCCTCATAGTAGCCTCTGTAGATCGTCAGCATTAATGGGACGCTTCTGAGACAAAGGTTAATGGACACTTTGTGGCTTTCATCCAATGCTATTGTGAGGCGTCTCCAAAACCGAGTGTTTTATGAAAATGGCTGTAGCCTCTGCTTATGGGGAAGTGATACTACTGTTTCACCACTACCAGACAATTGCTGATAATGTCGTGAAGAGCTTGTTTCCTGGAGGTAAAACCAGCGATAATAAACCCGATCAACAGAGTCAATAATGATATGATTTTCGCCCAATACCTCACAGTTCCCCTAGCAAAGGTTATTCTTCTCCCCTCAATATCAGTAACGATGATGCCTAATGCCCTTTTACCTAAGGTTGCCTGCCTTTTAGAGCTCTCCATAAGTGCCCAGTAAAGCCAGGGGGCAATTAGACCACTTATACAGATCCAGATCGTGGCAATGTTAAGGGCCAAACCTTCAAATTGCTGGCCGCTTGGCAGCCCGATAAGCAAGGTGCCTACAAGAGCAACAACGTAGGCCGCAATGTCAGCCACAATGGAATCGATTATGTAAGCAGCAAGCCTTCTCCAGAATCCAGCGTACCTTACGATTTCCCCGACCTCATTTGAAGCAATTACTCCTCTCATGTTAATCTGCGCTTTATAAGCGTTATTATCTAACACAACATCCACCGTTTTTATATCAACGTCCTTTTCGTCGTTCTTGGTCTGCTTCACATCTTGGTCACAAGATTAAGTACACAGGCAGTCAGGTTCTTCGTTGCAATACGCACGTGCATGTAAAGGTTGAATACTTTGACCAGGTAATGGGGATGGGTAGTAAAACAGACAAGCGCCTTTTTCCAGAGCAGTTTACCATCTGACGTAAGTATCTGGTCGAAAGGCTGCACGTCATTCCCTCTGTCAGAAATGGCGCGGATGGCTATGAATGGAATCCCCCGGACTGAGGCTATTCTGGCAATCCAGTAGCTCTCCATCTCTACGACATCTGCGTTGAGAGTCTCAACCAACTCCTGCTGCTTCTGCGGATTGGACTCCAGTCGCAACACCGTAACACTGCTTCCAATATAGCAGTTGGCTTTTATATCCTCCGGGCCCTCGGAGGCCAGGGAAATCAGGTTGGCATCGGAAGCATATGGTTCTGCCTTCGGGTCTTTTTGATCTGAGCCATTTACATAATACAACGTCGAACATAAAATAACAGCGCCGATCTTTAATTCTGGGTTTAAGCCCCCAGCAACACCAACTGATATTATCGCGGTAACAGGATAGTGCTCCAGAACGGACTTCGTTGCGCTCTCAGCTCGTTCCTTGCCCATCCCTGTTTGTACCAGCAAAATATCTCTATTCTCATATTTGCCACGGTACAGCTTATAATCTTGCCCAGCGACAACTTCCTCTATGTCCAACTGTCTGCGCAGGCCATCTATCTCTTGCCCAAATGCACCTAATAACAGGATAAACCCACTCTGGCTAGTAGTGCTGTTGTTCTCACCCTTTGTTATCTGGGTAATATCGATATCGGAGGGTTGACCAATATTTTCGTTGATATTAAGAAGGAAAATAAGGGAGAAAACCGTCACCAGCACAATCGCCAGATATAGAACCTTCGTCTTCACCTTTGTCCTCCTGAGAATTTATTGCAGGATTTAGGAGGAAGTATGTGGGCAGTTTATACCGGGATTTCCTATATCAACTTGTAGTGAGCTGATCCTTGTCCCTCCTCGCTCTTGGCATCGATGATATATCACTCGTATCTGAGTGTCAAGGGAGCACAAAATACAACTACACAAGGTCACGCATAACATCGTTTTGTGCAGGAGGCAGCAGGCATGGTACACGTGTTTAGCGCACTTTCGCAAACCTAGTCATGTTGGAGCGCAGCTTTTTTACATGACAGTGGAAGCGGAATGGGGCATCACCTATTTGTATAAATCAGTAGTGTTTGCCTCTAGGAATATCCGATTCATATCGGCATCTTGCACTACAACGCATCTTTACCGAAGTATTTCTCTATGAGCTGCTTCAGGTAACTAACCTCAACATCAAGTCCCTTGGCGAAAGCCTGTAGTTCCATTTCTTTAATCACGGCCTCTTTTGCAAGATTTGTAGGCTGCTCAAGCAGTTCTTGCACATCCTGCCAACCGTGCCTGTGATAGAGATGCCATCTTAGACCGGAATTGGTTCTTAATTTCTTGCTGCATTTGGGACAAGGGATTTGCCTTGACATGGCCGTAACCTCCTTCATGCGCGTTACGCGCGCGTGCGATAAAGCCTGTTTCATAAAGCGAGTCCTCTGGGAAAGGTGGCAAAGAAGGCTAGCCTAACGAGGTAACGGGCTAACCTTTTCTGTGCCGTGAAATACACTATTCTCTAAGCGACGGCAGCGAGTCGCTTGACCCAAAGTTCGACTCCGAGTACTATGATACCGGATTCTAGTGTTATTGTGGGTGGCGATTGCTCATCCCAGGTAGGGCGAGTGAGTTTCATGCTGCCAGCCGTGGGATAACGATACTTGGCATTACGCTTTCCGCAATCTTCGCCGGTGTGGGGTTCCACTCAACCCAAAGCATAGGGAAGTACGATAAGTATCTCTTGGAGAAAGAGGACAATTCGGAGCTAGCCAACGGCCCCTTTAAGACGATTCTGACATATCGCTCAGATATTCCTTGCATACCTACGCTGAAGAGATGGGCTGCTGGCTATTTCCTGTGGCTGAAGAGATGGGCTGCTGGCCTCTTCAGGGTCAGGCTCTCTATGTCCTGGTTCATCCCTACGGTCTTCGTCGGGTTCTGGGTACCCATGTGCATAATGTTCTGGAATTAGTGAGCGCGCTGCTTTGTCTCAATGTATCAAAACATGCACTCGTAGACAATAGAGGGTATGTTTCGAGAGCGCAGGCGGGCCAGCACGAGGATTGCAGTAGACAACAGGGACTTCTCTCTTGATATTATATGCCTTGCAGATATACAATATTAGTGTGCTAAGAATCCTCCATTTATATCAATCTGCCAGTAGAGTCCCCATTGTGGAGCGCCAGCGCCCTGGTTGCCGATGAAGCTTCTGCCGGCGCTTCCTCCAAGGCTTACCTGGGAGAAGTCAGCATTAGCGATAGATGCTGAGGGGAGGAATAGGGCGAATATTCCCCAGAGGGCGAGGGTGAATACAACTGCGCTCAGCCAGAGGTTCCACCACCGGGACAGGCTACCCAATCCCTGTCGCCATACTACATAGATGGCAACAGCCACCCACAAGACTCCCAGAAAGAGACCGAAACCTATTGCCTCGAAAATAGCGTGGCCCAGGAAGAACATTATCGCTGCTATTGCCGTTACCGCTACGACAATCCATAGCATCCCCCTGGGTGTGGGCAGAAGAGCCAGAGAGGCCTGGGGTTTACTAACTTGTTTTTTGGAACGCGATTTTGCCATTCTTATATAAGATACGATGGCGTCACCACCTTAGGCCCCTCGGCCCGCACCCTACCCTCCCTCCCCCCATTATGCTAGTTTTGTTAAGGCCTGGGCGCAGTCTTGAACTTGTTCGGAGTCGCTGCTCGGGAGTCCTGGTTTTGAGCGCGAGATACTAGCTGCCGCCTGCGATTCTGAATGGGATTGCGCAGGAAGGCGGGTATATCCATCTGGTCCTCATCCAGCAAGTACTTGCGTAGCTCCTTCATTTCCTTTTCCATGGCTTCCTTGTTAAGCTTCCCCGGCTTAGCGTTGAAGCCAGTCGCAATTAACGTTATCCTGATCTCGTCGGACATCTCAGGAGCGTAGTTCATGCCGAAGATGATGTTGGCAGATGGATCAGCCGCCTTGCGAATGACCTCGGCAGCCTCTTGGATCTCGGCTAAGGTCAGGTCCATGCCCGCCGTGACAGTGAACAGTATGGCGGTCGCACCTTCTACCGAGGCATCGAGCAGAGGACTGGCGATACAGGCTTTTGCGGCCTCTACAGCCTTATTCTGACCACTGGCGGTCCCGATGGATAGCCAGGCTTGCCCCATGCCCTTCATCACCGCTTTCACATCGGCGAAGTCCAGGTTGATTTCACCAGGCGTGGTGATAACCGAGGAGATAGCCGAGACGCCCTGGTACAGGATATCGTCTGCCAGCTTGAAAGCGCTGTCTGCGGCTGTCCTGCGGTCGCAGAGATTTAGTATGCGGTCGTTGGGAATAGTAATGAGGGTGTCACAGACCGGCATCAGCCTCTCGATACCTTCCTCGGCCTGGTCACGCCGATGCTGTCCCTCGAATGTGAACGGGCGGGTGACTATGGCGATTGTGAGAGCCCCGGCCTCTCTGGCAACGTCTGCCATAACCGGGGCGGCGCCTGTACCTGTTCCTCCACCCATCCCAGCCGCAATGAAGACCATATCAGCGTCGCGCACAACTTTGCGCAGTTCTTCTCGGCTCTCCTCGGCGGCCATGGTGCCGAGCTTGGGGTCACCACCTGCCCCCATGCCTTTGGTTACCTTGGGGCCGATTTGGACTGTGGTGATTTTATCCTCGGACGTGGTGGTGTATGCCAAAGCCACGACGTCGGTATTTACCGCATAGAGCTCCACTCCGGTTAATTTTCCTCTCGCCATGCGGCGCACCGCATTACAACCGCCACCGCCCATGCCAAAGACTCTGATCTTAGCCGGAGGAGTAGTTACCATGTTACTGTCTGCCATCTTTTTGACCTCCTTATATAATCTTGTCTTTTTTTCTTAGGCACAGTCTAAATGTCTAGGGCTTGCCCCATGGAACAAGCTGCCTGACAGACTTTACTCTATCGACGACCTTGTCCCTTATCCCTGTTTCATTTCTTATCCAGCTTTGTTCCTGCCGCCAATTCTTCCTACCACAGAGCAAGATGCCGACACTGCTGGCGTAGGCTGCATTGTGAAGCTGATCGGCCAGTCCGGACATGGCAGGGGGGATTCCTACGCGGGTGGGAAGCCCTGTGATATCTTGGGCGACAGTCCTTATCCCACCCAGATTAGCGGTGCCTCCGGTCAATACCAGACCCGCGGGAAATTCGGATACGTAGGCAAGGTAGCTCTGAGATTGCACCTGCTGCACCAATTGAGAAACGATCAGTTTCATGATCTCCTCTACACGTGCCTTGACGATATCGCCGATGTCCTTCTTGTATACACTCCCGACACCATCGAAGTTGACCTGCACCGCTGGCTCCTCTTTTTCGTCTGGATTTTCCTTTTCCGCCAGGTTGCACTGCTCCCTCTTAAGCTGTTCTGCCATCTCGAATGGTATCCCTAAGCCAACGGATAGGTCTCTAGTTATCTGATTGCCGCCTACGGGAAGGACGGCGGTGAGCAATAGGTTGCCATTCTTGTAGGCAGAGATGCCTGTAGTGCCAGCACCAACGTCTGCCAGCACGACGCCGGCATCGGTCTCATTAGGATGGAGCACCGCTTGAGCACTTGCCAAACACTGAAGGACCAGTCCCTCGATAGTCAGTCCTGCTTTGTGGGCACATTTGGTTATGTTCTCGGCAGAACTCTGTGGTATGGTTACGATGTGGGTATCCAGGTCCATTCTGAAGGCGTGCATACCCTTGGGATCCTGCACTCCAATCTGGGTATCGAGGGTGTACTGTGTCGGGATCACGTGCAGTAGCCTTCTCTCCTCGGGGATGTTGATTTCGCGAGCAACTCTCAATGCTCTTTCAACATCACCCTGGCGGACTGTGCGGGCATTCCTGCCTACGCTTACTGAAGCACGATTGCCCTGGGAACTAATATTGCTTGCGCTGATCCCCAGATAGACAGAGGTGATGCTTTCTCCGCTGGTCTGCTCGGCTCTTCTTACAGATTGCCGAATCGCTTCGCTGGCTTGGTCGATATCGGCGACCAAACCTTTGTGGATCCCGGCGGAGGGAGTTATGCCAATGCCGACTATCTGGATAGAATCTTCGGCATCGACATTTGCCAGCAGGCTGCAAATTTTGGATGAGCCTACATCTACAGCTGCCACCATTCTTTGTTTCACCATTTTGGGGTTGTCCTCCTTCCTTTCCTTAATGTATGTCTCTTAATCATTGTCACTTCTTAACTCTCTGCTGGAAATATGTCCCTCTTTTCGCCATCATTGTTCACATAACTTGCAGCAGCGTCACAACATGACCTGGAAGACCGGGAGCATTGCGCCTGCCCTCGGGGCCCGGCAGACGTGCCTTGCGCCTCCTTTGCAGCTTCGAAAATTGCTTGATTACAAGTATTCTGGCGATATTTGCAGTATTTCTGGGCCATCTGCCCCAGGCAGCCGGGGCTCGTTATCTGCCGTGCTCTTCTAGCTACTTCTAACCTGTCCGCCTCTAATTCGGTACTTTGATGGACTAACGGACTACACAAAGTGCAATTACGAACTCGAAGATGCTTTGAAGTCCGTCTAAATTGGGGGAGATAGCGGACTGGTTGTACCACTTTTCCTTAAGTTTGTCAAGTCCTTGGGAGCAGAACCCGGTACTGGATACACTTGCCACCGCGCCGCTGCCGTGTTACGATCTCTGTTCCACCGCGGCACCTAGGAATTGCCTCTGGGATAATAGCCGCCATGCGTAATGTGGGCATGGTGCTCGGAATAGCTGTCGCCGGAGCTGTACTATATAATTTGGCACCTATCACAGTCTCCGCGCACCCGGGTTCTTTTGGGCCCGCGGATATACACGAATTTATGTTAGGTTTGCGATGGGCCTTCATATGCGGGGTGGCACTAGCCGCTACTGCTGCCGTGACCTCTTTTCTTGCTGTTGATCGTAATGAACGACAGCCTAAAGCAGAAGAACCATAACCTTGGAGCTACGTTCATTGATTCTTGTGAAGCACTGAGTGTTCAGGTGTAATTCTGGCCACTCGAATTACACCCGCGTTGGGGCAGCCGATCACGGGCCCAAGGAACTTGTTAGAAGAGGTAATAATGGTAGTTATTCTGGGGTGCCCCCATTTTTAGTACCACCTATAATGAGAGACTTCCTGATTTTAACTTTGTGCCGTACTACGTTGAGATCAATGGATTGCGTATTCACTATATAGACGAAGGCAAAGGAGAAACAGTCCTCTGCTTGCATGGTGAACCCACCTGGTCGTTCCTATATCGCAAGATGATCCCGATTCTGGCAACCAAGCATCGTGTCATAGCGATGGACTTCGTTGGCTTCGGCCGCTCGGACAAGTTCACAGAGCGAGATGAGTACTCATTCCAGATGCACATGGACATACTGGCAGGCTTCATCAACGCATTGGCACTTGATAAGATAACACTAGTAGTGCATGATTGGGGCGGCCTGATCGGTCTAGGGCTAGTAGGTAAGATTCAGGAGCGATTCGCGTGTTTGGTCATCATGAATACAGGGCTGCCTACCGCAGAGGAATCCGTCGATGAGAACAGGATTAATGCCTTCCTCACGTGGCGACAGTTTGCTGAGAGCGTACCGGATCTTCCCGTCGGACAGGTGATACGCATGGGCACAGTACATGGTGATAGAATTGAGCCGGAGGTCATCGCAGCCTACGAGGCGCCATTTCCCGATGCTAATTACAAAGCCGGGGCAGCAGTATGGCCGCTGCAAGTCCCAATTTCCCCTAGTGATCCTGGCGCTGCCGAAATGCAAAGAGCCCGAGAGGTTCTCTCCAAATGGACCAAACCAGCCCTAGTGATGTTTTCTGATGGCGACCCCATTACTCGAGGAGGAGACAAGTTCTTCCGCAGCTTGATTCCCACTGGCAAGAACCAACCTAAGATCGTGATCAGGGATGCTGGCCACTTCCTTCAGGAAGAGAAGGGCGATGAAATCGCGCGATACATCCTGGCCTTTATGGCTCGAACCAAAATCTACTGAACCACATCCTTTCATTACGC
>DATKWL010000225.1:0-3271 GCA_035529555.1 Dehalococcoidia bacterium
TTGAAGGAATATAACCTTACTCCTGAAGAGAAGGCGGCAATCGCCAGCGGCGATATCAGGAAGATAGAGTCCTGGGTAGGTAAACTGGATGAGCGGCTGAGGAAGTGGCTCATCGCCAGATTGCAGCAGGAGAAGTGGTAATTCAGTTCGGGTAGCCTAGAGCAGATGCTCTAGGCTACCCGAAGAGATAAATAAAGCCTCCAACCTAGCTCATCAGAATCTTCATCGCCTCGTCTTTATAGGCGTTCATCAGATAGGGTATCCCTGTCACCTTGGTGCATTCCTCGGTCAGGGACATGAGGTCATTCCTGGTGATGGTAGGCACGCTGAAACATCTTGTGCCTGCCATCAACTGCTGCAACCCTACCTTTATCTTCTCGGAATAGCTGTAGATACCCACAGCCCCCATTGGGATATTCTTCATTTCATTCTTGCCCACGATATTGGCAACGGCTTCCCAGCAGACGAAGATTTCCTCAGGAGTTGAGCCATATTCGCTGACTGTCTTGGGCAGGTTGTTGTCCTTCATCCACTGAGCGATGTTTTTGCCCACCATCCCCGGTATCATCAGGGCGCGTCCCATGCATACCGCTCTGACAAAGGGAGCGCCGAGGGCGAGGGCTTTGAATACGCCGTCCTCGCTACTGAACCCCCCGGCAAAGGCTATATCGGGTACTCTTTCACCTTTGTCAGCCAGCTTCTTGCAGAACTCGTAAGCTGCGGCATGAAGGTAAAGGCTGGGTATACCCCACTCTTCCATCATCCTCCAGGGGCTCATTCCTGTGCCACCCGAAGCGCCGTCGATTGTAAGCAGGTCAATCTTGGCCTTGGAACCCCACTTGATAGCCATCGCCAGTTCACGGAGACTATAAGCGCCGGTCTTCAAAGTGATGCGCTTGAACCCGATGTCTCTTAAGCGCTTGACCTCAGCATAAAAACCATTCTCATCGATAAAACCGAGGCGGCTGTGACGCTCGAACTCCTTAATGGCTCCGTCCTTGAAGGCTGCCTGATTGACAGGGTTCGATGGGTCTGGTGTAATAATATAGCCTCGTTTCTGAAGCTCCAGCGCCCTTTCCAGGCTGTTAACCTTAATCTCGCCGCCGATGGACTTGGCGCCTTGCCCCCATTTCAGTTCAATGGTCTCCAAACCGTGCTTCTTATGGACATATTCGGCGACGCCTAACCTGGTATCCTCCACGTTCATCTGAACCAACATTTCACCGTAACCCTGATGATAGCGTCGGTACACCTCGATGCGGCGGTCCATGTCGGGGGAAGCAGTAACCTTCCCTTTGCTACTCAATTCAAGCTTCGGGTCGATACCGCAAACATTCTCGCCACAGACCAGCGTTACGCCGCTGATGGCAGCGCCGACGGCGAAATGTTCCCAGTTCCTACGAGCAATCTCGGTAGAGCCCAGAGCGCCTGTGAAAATGGGGAGCTTCATCTTGACCTTGATGTCCCAGCCATATTCGGTCTCGGTATTTACCGCAGGGAAAAGGGCAGTATCGGGATTGCCTTTTACACCAGGTGGCAGTCCTTTGGCCCCCAACGCATAACCCTGTATATTCAAATGCGAATAGTCAACGGGGTACTCCTTGTCGCCGCCAGCAGTAATCTCACCGAATGGGCCTGGATATATTAGCTCCCTACTGCGGAAAGTTGCTCTAAAGACTTCACAGTTTCCGCGGCAGCCGTCGATGCAGCGAGTGCAAAGACCACTCATGGGAGCCACATCGCGGGAACGGTTCGCGCTTCTAGTTGCCTCATTGGCATTCGGTCGTCGAAGGTTCATCTATATACAACTCCTTTTTTCCGAATTTTGTTTCCTAATTACACAAATACCATTTCTAGTAAAGAAACCATGCTTACGCATCATTTCTTTTTTCTTTCGTCTTTTTTCTCGAACCTTTCAGTCCTCCTCTTTCTTGCTCTTTCTGTAATAACTCGGTTTGTGCTTGTACTAGAGATAAACCGGAATTCCTTTTTGTTTGAGATATTTTTTAGCTTCAGGTATCGATATTTCACCGAAGTGGAAAACCGAAGCACACAGCACGGCCGAAGCTTTTGCCATGGTTACCGCTTCACAGAGATGTTCCAGTTTGCCGGCGCCGCCCGACGCTGTAACGGGAATTTTTACGGCTTCCGCAACCGCCTTCGTCATCTCCAAATCGTAGCCCTTCTTGGTGCCGTCGGCATCCTTGCTGGTGAGCAGAATTTCGCCCGCGCCCAGCTTCTCCACTTTCCTGGCCCACTTTACGATATCGAGCCCTGTGCCCTCAGTGCCGCTCTTGATTACTACCTCCAGCCTAGGAGATTTGCTGCCCTTGGGGTTCTTCTTGCCATCTATAGCGACGACAATTCTTTTCTTGCCGAATTTCTTAACAGCTTCTTTGATCAGGTCAGGGTTCTTGACAGCGGCGGTATTAATGGATACCTTGTCCACCCCCAGGTCAAACAATTCCTTCATATCCTCGATACTACCTATGCCACCGCCTACAGCGAAGGGAACGGTAACCACATCGCAGACCCTCTTAACCCACTCCAATCTCGTCTTCCTGTTCTGCACGGTGGCAAAGATATCAAGGAAGACAAGTTCATCTGCCCCCGCTTTACAGTAGGCCTTCGCCGCTTCCACGGGGTCTCTGGCATCTCTCAGGTTCACAAACTTGACTCCTTTGACTACTCTACCGTCTCTAATATCCAGACAGGGTATAACCTTCACCTTTTTCATTCACAGCTCCTTAAACTTAATTAGCTCTTTATATTCCATCACAGTACCCATACCATGATTCTCAGCCTCAATGCCTGCCTCCTCGGCGGCAGCCACAGGATTCATACCCCCTACAAGAATCATCCCGATTCTGTTGAGTTCCACAGGAACTTCACAGACAGGCTCACTGGTATTGCCCACAGCCAGCAATCCGTCCAAACCGGCTTCCTTTAGTCTGGCTACCACGTCTTCTGCTATATTCCTACACATAGCAGGTATCTCGCGAAAGTTGGCCAGTATTCTGCCCTCTCCTTTGGTGACTGCATCTTTCACAGCTGTCATCTTAGCTCTAATAAACACCTCAGACGGATCCAAAGAAGAGCCTGAATAGTTGATGAGTTCCACGAATCGGAATGGCTTATGCTCTCGAATCTGGAGTATCCCGCCGAATCTTGAATCAGCAGGAACTCCCGCCTTAAGCAAACACCCGTTTATTACGATGCTGCAAACAGTGGCCAGTCCCACCTTGCCCTCAGGGATGACAAACTCCCCCAG
>DATKWL010000226.1:0-26360 GCA_035529555.1 Dehalococcoidia bacterium
AGCCTTTTTCTCGCTTTGCCAAACCTCTCAGGTTGGCCTCTCTTCGTCGTTCACTTCAGTAGCCGCTGGCGCTATCTCTAACTTGTGGCCTCATATCCCCAGCCTAAGATGTGGTGTTGTGAACACTAGCTACGTAATTCTAAATACGAGACAATCAGGTGCTCTAGACTTCCGGCCCCGCTAAAGGAATTCTGGTAAATCACGCCGGCCTTCCACGAATTTAAATATTTCCAGAATAGTCCGTCTCTGGCGTAAAGATGTCTTTCTCATCATCCCCCCCCATTCCTGTACATAAGCATTGACAAATTGGCAACTAAAGCATACAATCTAGCCCGGGGCAGAGCCCCAATTATTAAGAAAAGGAGGATTGCCCGTCCGCCTATTTCTTGACATGCTCTGCCCCGCTTGTTTTCTCGAGATAATTAGCAAACGCGACTAATATCTCCTGCATTTCCGTTGGTAAATTGGAAGCTTGATCTAATATGTGGCTCAGAATCTCTACCTCTGACTCGCTTACCCCTTTATCTTCCGGCTCCTGGTAGTTAAATTTGACATGGACGAGGGCAGTCAGCGATTTCGGCACTTCCCTCATTGTTTTACCCTCATTCCAGCGATGAAATCAGCGAAACGGCTCATTATCTTGAGCTGCGGCTCGTCAAACTGACTTAGCGTGTCCAAGAGACGAGCCATCGGCTCACTGGGTTCATCCTCCGGCGGTCGCTCACTGCGGTAACCGGCAAGGGTGAGTAGCTTGTCCTCTAACGCCTGCCTCTGGTGATCACCGTTCCCACCGAAAGCCGCGGCCAGATTTTTGATCGTTTCTGGAGCGGGCTTTTTGCCCTTTATGATATCGGCAATAGTGGTGTGGGATAAACCGGTCTTTTGTGCTGCCTGGCGGAGTGATAAGCCTCCCTTTTGGCACTTCTCCTCCAGCCAGCCACCAAATGTTTGCCCTGGTCCTTTGCTTTGTTCAGCCAATGACGTAGCCCCCCAATCCAAAAAATTTTTACACGATTTGCTTGCTATTATAGCAACGCAGATTTACATTGTCAACACATCCGTTGACACCGCATCTGTTGTGATATCTTGACAATTTGGTGCCCCTGATTTACAATCTGTTACTGTATGTTTATTAGTTGGAGGTAAATATGCCACAACATCCACTATTCGTTAAATATAACCGGGCTTGGCTAAATCAGGTGACCGGCTATTCCAAGGGATATCTCTGTCGCGTGGCTACTGGGAAAATCCCCTTGAGCCGGCCCTTCATTGAGCGGGTCTGCTTCAAGCTTGGACAGCCTGAAGAAGAGCTGTTCTTGCTGAATGCAGCACACTCCCAGTCATAACGCTAGCCATAGTCCACTTTCTGCCAGTCTGAGGCTTTTAGGGAGCAACCGTGTTTACAGTGGAAAGGGTAACCACCTTTGTGTATTACTGCCTCAATCGGCATGCCGTAACCGGCTTGGAACCATCGGGCGAGGAAATACTAAAGGAGCAAACCATCATAGTGGAACAAATCGACTTTTTGATGGATATTCTACCTTCAATTTTACCCCAAAAAACAGCGGAGATTGGGCAGCTGATCCAGAGTTTGTTGTCCAATCCTGGCAGTGATAAAACCTGCGACCGAAGAGGGGAAAATGAAACTGGCACGGAGACTCTTAATCTCCGTGCCAGTTTTTAGAGGTAGAACGATGAATACGGCAGCCGCGGTGCAATCCTTCATCTACAGCCGGCGGTCGCTCAACCGGCGGCCGTCAACCATAAAATGGTACGAGCGAAAACTCAAGCGCTTAATCGCCTTTTCCCAGGAGCTGCCCACCGAGCCGGAGCCCATCGAGCAGTTCCTGGCCGAGGTTGTCCCGGACGAGCGGGAACAAACCAGGCACGGCTACTATCGTACTCTCAAGGCATTATATCGTTTCACCTGCCGGCGGCGCCGTCTCCTTAACCCGATGGATTTAATCGACCCACCCGCCACGCACAAGAAGGTCAAGGCCAGCCTCACGGCCCGGGAGTTGATGGTGTTATTAACAAAACCTCCCGGAGTGAGGGATATGGCGCTTCTCACTCTTCTCGTTGATTCCGGCTGCCGTGCCGGCGAGGCGGCGTCCCTGCGCAAGCAGAATATATACGAAGGCTATGTCGTGGTAGAGGGAAAGACAGGGCAGAGGTTTGCCTTCGTTTCTGAGGAAACACGCCGGCTTTTGCGGAACCTGGTGGCCATCAACAACGGCAGCTCCGATTACGTGTTTCTGGGACAGAGAGGGGCCCTGACTACCTCCGGCATCTACCGCATCGTCAGCAAGTATCTGAGAGCGGCCGATATTTCCCCTCCGAAGATGGGACCGCACCGACTCCGTCACGGATTTGGGAAAAATTACATCCTGAACGGCGGCGATACCCGGTCGCTCCAGGAAATAATGGGACACGCAAATATCTCGGTAACGGAGGAATACGTCGAGCTCTCCCAGAAAGAGGTACAGGACAAACACCACCGGTTTACGCCTTTGCGGTCGGCGCATGCCGCCGCCCAGGGCAGCCTATTCAGCGATAACTTAGATACCAGCCAGGCCATAAAAGAGGCCGAAGAGATACTTAAGGAAGGGAGGTCTACATGACTACACAAGCTGAAGTCCAGAGTCTAGGTAAGTTTGCCGACCGGGGGTTTACCCTGAAGCGTCCCGATGACCACGTTTTACTGTTAATGCACGAAGGCGAATAGATAGCGGTTTTCAGCCAGACGGGAGCCACTGAACAGTGCCTACAGGCTGAGTGTTCAAAACACTTGGCCATAAAACATGGGCGGGATGGCTGTCTATAAAAAGGAGGCAAACTAATGGCAGTTGAAGCTATAAGAGGCTGCGAATTCCGTAAAGTGGGAGGAGCTAGCAAAAAGGAACATAACGCCAATTCCAATACCCGATGGAGACGAAGACCAAGTAAAGGACATAGAGATGCTAGGCACCTACTGCACCCAGGTTAAGAAGTTCGACCGTGGCCGGTTGTTTCGGCGCTACTGCGTCCGCTGCAGCGAAAATACCGCTCATCTCGGTGATACTGAGCTCCGTTGCCGATTTCTGGAATACCGCCCTGTCAACTCCGATAAGAAGCCTGCTATCCGGATACCGGCGGACTTGAGGGGATGACTAAGAAAGCAGGGGCGCGGGGTAGGGTAGAGGTTACCCAGTGGCTTCATAAGCCGCAGACGCAGGTTCGAATCCTGCCCCCGCTACCAAAAATAACGGTAAGGCAAGAGTCCATATCTTTGCTTACTGAAAGGAGGTAAAAATGAAGTTCAAAGCATCTCTAACCCTGTCTGTCGAGGCTGAAGATGAGGATGGCGCCAGGCAAGCGTTCCAGACTCAGGTCAGCGCTGCTGATTTCGACCAGAGCAGCATCGAGTTGGAGGAGGTGGAGGAGTAATTCGTTGGTGCCTGCCCATCAGTATAGCGCTGGTGGGCAGGGATGAATGAATTAGAAAGGGATAGAAGCCACCATGATGGAAAATAGGCGGGAAGTAAAGCCAGCCAGGTTGCCCCGGTTTCCTCGCTTCGCCATTTGTCCGCACTGTGGCAACGGCGGAGAAGGAAACGCCATGGTGTGCAGCTACGTGTTACGTGATATGCCAGAGAACAGCTGGCGCTTCATCACATGTCGTTACTGTGGCTATGACGGGCCGGCGCCTGAGCATCCGCTGTATCCGAGACACGGGGAAAACAACTAGGAGTCAAAGTGAGCACTGAAGGAAAAATTAAAGTGGTGGAGGAGCTGATTAGGATCAGAATCGGGAAGCTCAAAGCCCTGAAAGAGGAGCATGAAAGGAGAGAACGATCCATAACCTCAATCCTTGAGTCTTTAGCGGCGGATAAAAAAGAGCTGGAGCAACTTTTAAGGAGGGGGGAATGAGTAAAGCGCCACAATGTTTTGGATGCAGCAAGTTCGCTAAGGTCGAAGAGTGTGTCTTGATGAGGAACAAGAAGAGTGGCATCAGGAGGTGGTTCCACAAGAGAGCTCCGGGTGCGAGAGACTGCGCCGGGTTAGTCAGCGATGAATACTGGGAAGAAGTCGGCCGCTCCCTGGGTGAGACAACTGAGGAAGAAGAAAGGGAATTAGCCAGGTTAAATAGGTAAGCGTATTAAAGGGGTAAAAGAATTCATGGATGATATGACCATTTTGCGGCGAGCATATGAGCGGGAGAATGACACCCGGGACCGTCGGCCGCCGCAACACCGCAACTGGGAGTTCTACACCATAGGGGCTTCACGAAAGGATATTAACCGCCTTGTAGATGAGGGGCTGGTCATTGTCGCCCTCAAGTCGAGTTCACTAACAAAGTACAAACTAAGCGAGAAGGGACGTAACTTTGTTTTTGCGACGTCGATGGAGCGCGAGTTTGCGAAGATACCGGCTACGTCAGTCCTGGAGGCTATGGACCTGGTGGTAGGGTTTGATGATCTCAAAGACGCTATCGCCCGGGCGGTGGAAGCTCGGCGCCGGATAAACTTTCTGCTCGAGGGGCCGCCGGCATGTGCCAAGAGCATCATGTTAGAAGGGGTGCGCTCGGCCGTCCCGGATGCATATATAGCCTTCGGCTCCCGTACTTCCGCGGCAGGGCTTTCCGATGCCCTTTTCGAGTTCCAGCCCTCGGTACTTCTACTCGACGAAGCAGACAAGATGGACAACGATTGTTACTCAGTCCTTCTCGGCCTTATGGAGAGTGGGGAGGTACTGGAAACCAAGAGCCGGAAGTCGCGCGGGATAAAGCTCGACACCATGGTCATCGGCGCCTGCAATAGCTCCGCCAAGATGCCGGCGGAGTTTCTGTCACGGTTTGCCCTCCATGCTAATTTCCCAAAGTACACACGGGAGGAATTCATTGAAGTCTGCGCTGGATTCTTGACCCGGGCGGAGAGCTGCCCTCCGGACCTTGCTTCCCTCATTGGCCAGCTGGTGTATGACTACGGCATTGGGGACGTCCGCAAGGCCCGGGGCGCCTGGCAGCTGATGACCGCTCCCACGCAGGACGAGGCGCTGCGGGTTATTCAGTTGATGCTGAAATATAGCTCTGACAATCATAACAGGCGTAAAGGCTCGGTACAGACAAGCCGCTTACTGTGAGGAGGTACGATATGGAACAGACTAAGCTAACCAAGGGGGTGTGGTTCTGGCAAAAGGAATGGTGGAGGGCAATCGCTCTTAAAGAGTTGATAGCTAGAAAACTAAAAGATAATCCTGGTGATTCCGTCACAGTAAGTGTTATTGAAATAAACAACATGTTAGATGAACTAGCCGGCTCTTTCCGCAAGCGTCTACGGGGATTAGCTACATTCCCCGTCCGGGTTTCTATTATCAAGCCACGCCGGATAATCATTATTCCATAGACAGTAGCAGAGTACTGTGGAGGTCAGAATGATAACTTTAAATCTCAATAAAGCCCACACATTTAAAGTGGGAGAAGTGATCCATCTAAAGGTAACCGAAATATATATGCAGTTTCCAGGTAGATGGAGATTAACAGCCCAAGATGTAACCCCACTCCCGGGTGCTGAGCCAACCGGTTATGCTTGTGCGATATGCGGAATTATCGAGGAAGCCAAACCAGATGGCTCTCTCCCGGATGGTTGGGTCGAAAGGAAATACGAAGAAGGTTCCTGCTTCGTCTGCTCGGATAGTGTATGCCAAGAACAACCGATGTGCCGGGTCTGCGGTTGTACCAATGAGCATGCTTGTGAAACTGACGAAGGGCCCTGCCACTGGGTCGAAGATGACCTTTGCTCGGCATGCGCGGCGAAGGTTAAATAAACAGTATCAGACTACTGTCCAAGGAGGAAAAGATGGTTAAAAAAGCAGAAGATGGGAAGTTCATATTGACAGTATCCGGAGGGCATTACGAGTGTGAAGAGATAGTCTTTAAGGACGTATCAATAAGTGCCGGTGACTTCATCGGCAGCCTCGATGAATTGAAGAAAATAAAGATACGGCTTGAAGAGCATATGAAAAAGGATTTTAAATACCAGCTTTACAAGCTAACCCTCGTTTAAGACAGTATCCGTATACTGTGGATATGAAAATATGAAACCTATGGACCTTTTAGAATGGCTGAGAGGCAAGTTCACAGGACAAAGCATAGTATATCCAGAACAGTGCGGGATATGTGGTCTCAAAACGGAAGGCAATAGAATTACGGGATACTTCCTACCTTGTGGACGGTACCCAGAGGCTATGCTTTTCCATCATCAGGTCGAATTCCATGCTGTGAATAAACAAGTATGACCATACCGTGGGGGAGTAAGAGATGGACTTACCATTTGCTGAAGATATAGGACATTACTGGAAAACGGGCGAGCGTTCTCCGGAAAAATGGATGGAACTGACTTGTAAGCTTATTGAGGATCTGGGCGGTACCGTGGCGGCCGAAGGATTCGGTCGAACCGAAGAACAGGCTGCCTACATGCTGGCTTTCGATATAGGCGAGGACAAATTCAAAGTTGTGTGGCCAGTGTTGCCCTCCAGGACGGGTCAGGCGGCAGCAGCTCGTCGACAGGCCGCCACCCTTCTGCACCATGATATCAAGGCCAAGGTCATGACGGCTAGCGTTCTCGGCGCCAAGGCTGCTTTCTTCTCTTATATGCTGTTAGGTGATGGACGAGCAGCAAGTTCATTGGCTGTACCAGAGTTGGCCCAGGCATTCCCATTTCAGTTGAAGTGACAGTATCGAGGGTTATTCATAATTATGCTTAGCTGGCTAGTTACGGTTGAAAATGCTGAGGGGGAGGTAGTTTTTGCTGATACATATACTAGCACGCTTGAATATATACCCATGCTGATGAAAATCGCCAGGTTAGTAAATGAGAAATTGCCCGGTGGGGTCGTTAAAGTTTTATGTCCAGAAGCTAGTGGAGTAATCGGCTACAAAGAGTGGCACAAGGATGCCTCGTGGCTCACATTTGCAGGCGGAAAACAGGAAGAACTCGCCGAGGCTGCTAGACATGCAGGTCTGAATTATGAATAAGGCTCTATCCGTATACTGTGAGGACTGAATGGTTGTTGATTTAATCGGTGTTGAGTGTGGCTCATGCCATGAGGGAGCCTTCCAGCTGGTGGAGAGAGAAACTCTTGTCAAGGTCAAGGTTTGTCCGAGGTGCGCCCGCCGGATAGATGCGGGCCAACAAGAGCAGACCAAAGACGAAATGCTTAAAGCCCTTGATAAGGTGGAGCGTAAGCGAGTGCTGAAGGAAAAATCCCATGACTGGGCGCGTAACTGGCACGGTAAACATGTTGTTGTCACCTATGATGCTGGCGATGGGCGTGGGGAGATTGCTAAAAAGAATTGCCATATCAAAGGCATCGCTTGGTACGCCTCTAAGAACGAAGATATTGGGTGGGGACGGGTTAAAGTCGTGCTGGATGATGCCGAGCTGCACCGGGTTATCTTCGAGCAGGGCGATATAAAATACTATGGTGATGAAGAGATTACGAGGTATTTAATCCCCATAGTGGATGGATACCGCTGGGGCTTGGGGTGCAACATTATCTCGCATGGCTGTAAACGAGAACTCGAAAAGCCGCTAGCCTTCTACGTCAATTGGGGAGACCGCCACGCCATGATACTGGAGGAGGTGGACGAAGAGGCTGAGCAGCAGGCGGCGATATGGGAGGCGGAACGGCTCCGGATCGAGCAGGAGAAGGAAATAAATCGACACCTGGGGGAAGGAATCTAAATAGACAGTATCGCAATACTGCAGAGGAGGAAAGACGATGGAAGTTTTACAGAGCGAAATGACGCAGGAGATCTGGGACGATTGGGCGGCGCTCATCCGCGGCCAGGAGTGCGCCGTCTGCAGCGGCCAGCTCACCATTCGCACGGTACCCGAGCGGGCGGCCATGGCGCTGGGCTGCACTGATCCCGAGCACTCCGGATTCCGCCAGCGGACAACCTACACCGAGGAGTACCGCCGCGGCGCCGAGGTCTACCCGGCCATCCGGGACAACATTGAAGCGAAGATGACGGCCAAGGCGGATCTGCAGCGGTCCATAAATCTTCTGGCCTTACGGTTCCCCAGTGCCATCAGGGACGTGGCCGGCGCCGCCCTCTTCATCAACGACTGCATGAGGCTGGGGCTGGACCCTCTGATCCAGCCGGCCGAGGCCGTCCCAATTCCCTTCAAGACGAAGGACAAGGCGGGCCGGGAGAAAACAACGGTGGCCATGGTGGTGACCGAGGACGGGGCGCTCTCCATGGCGGCCCGCGGCTGCCGGGAGGAATACGACGGGTCACCGGCGACGATTCCGCTTCTCGACTACCTGATGCACGAGCACTCGCAGCGCCCGATTGAGGAACTGAAGGAGATGGCCAGGCGCACCGCCCAGGAGCTGTGCGACGACCCCGATGCCTACGTGTGGGTGGCCCTGGGGAAGCGCCGGTCCGCCACCGGTATCCAGCCGGTCTACGGCTACTACACGACGGCTGAGCATAAGAAGGCGCAGGACAATAAGCTGCCGGCGGGGACGCAACCGGGTAACCAGGCCCGCGTCCGCGCCATTAAGAGATGGGTGCGCGAGAACTTTCCCGAGGCCCGCCAGAAAATGATTGAGTACACCTCTGTGCTCCACCGCCGCTCGGAGGGCGCCAAGGAGGCGCAGGAGATCCTCGATGCCGAATACACCTTCATCACCGGCCCCTTGATAAGCCCGCCCGAATCACCAAAAACGCCCGCCAAAACCCCGGGGCCCCACGAAAAACGGGAGGATAAAAAAGTATCCGAGTCTTTGCCACCTGAGCCGATAGACGAAAAGACGCCGGATGATATTACCGAAGATGATGTGCCTGACATGAACGCCGTTTTCCGAATCTGCTTCCTTTTCTGGCAGATGCAGCCCATAGAGGTATGTGGACAGCTTGGCTACAAGAGCACGATGGACATGCTGGCTGCCAGGATATCGCCCTGGGAAGCTTTTTTAACCATCAAGGACCTTAAGCAACCAATGAAAGAATAAGGAATAATAGGAGCCAAGATGAGACGAGCTGTTGACCGGGGCAGAATGCTATCCCAGAGATAACTTAATTATGGATTACGAGAAATATATAGCTCAAAACTTAGACCGTACCCCTGCTGAGGATAAAGGAGGGTAAATGCCAGAACGAGGTTTTATCACCGGCTTCTGGACAGACGCCTTTATTGTCAAACTGCCCTTCGAGGCAAAGAGTCTTTATGCCTATCTTTTTACCAACGACCACTGTAACCAAGCAGGCCTCTACGAGATAGGTCTGGAGACCATCGCTTCGGAAACTAAACTCCCAGAAAGCAGTCTTCCTGAATTATTCTCTTTACTCGAACCAAAGATAAAATGGTACCCCGACCACAATCTTGTCTGGGTGAAGAACTTCATCAAGCGCCAGTCCAAATCTCCAAAATTCCTCATCGCCGTGGCAAAGTCCTTAGCCACCATCCACAACAATGGCGCAATCGCAGAGCTACTCGATTACAATCTCGAAAGGTATAGTATATCGATACCATATCCATATACTACCAGTACAGTATCGATACCTTCTAGTGCTGGTGCTATATCTGTATCTGTATCTGATAAAGAGGATAGGGTTGTTAAGGGGAAGGGGAAATCAGAGCTTGCGGACATTTCACAACTCTATGAAGAGAATATTGGTCAGATAACACCAATTGTTGCCGAAAGGCTAAAGGATATTGCCGAGAGGTATCCCCCAGGATGGTTTGGCGAAGCATTAAATGAAGCAGTGGCAAGAGGAGCTCGTAACCTCAAGTATATTGAGGCTATTCTTGAGCGATGGAAAGTGGAGGGCTTCAAAGCACCAAAGAAAGGAGGCGCAGTTGAACAACGACCAGGAAAAGGCGTTAGACCAAAACCAGAGCAGGCGAGGAGGAGACCTATCACCCGCATTCGTGGGGATGAAGATTCAGAAAGTTAAAAAGAATTGCCAGGAATGTGGCGATGAATTTGAAGCCTACGACATTGGCCCGGTTAGCCGCAGGTATTGCGACAAGTGCTCCGGGAGCAAGATAGCCGAAGAGGAAGAAAAGCAGCGCCAGGCTGAGGCAGCCATGGCTGAGGCCAGATACCGGGAGATTGTGGCTCAGGCAAGGATACCGAAACTGTGGCGAGAGGTGACCTTTGAAAATTCGGACCCCAATCTGAATAAAGGTGCGTTTAAGGTAGCCAGAAGGTACGCCGAGAATTTCAGGGCGGACTCCGGGACGTTGGTTTTCTATTCCGGGGGCTATGGCTGCGGGAAGACCCATCTGGCTGCCTGCGTTGCCAACCATGTTTTGCACCGCCTACGCCGCCCGGTGATTTTTAAGAAAGCCCGGGACCTGCTGCTGGAGATCCGCAGGACTTTTTCCGAGACGGGCACGCAAACCGAGGCGGGCATCCTTGACCAGGTGCTTTCGGTGGAGCTGCTGGTGCTGGATGACGTTGGGCTTGATAACCCCTCTCTCTGGATTGAGTCAACCTATTGGACTGTTTTTGACAGGCGACTGGAGTGGCAGCTGCCCACGGTGGTGACCGCCAATTACCCACTGGAGGCTGAGGCTGGCGAGGTCAGCCTGGGGGACCGTATCGGCTACGGTGCTCTGTCGAGGCTAATCCAGTTGTGCCAGGGCAATTTTGTGGATATGAGTGGGCCAGACCTGAGGTGAAAAAGTCCGCCGGTGGCTGGATGAGATTAAGAGACTGGAGGAAATGAGGAGATAAATAATGGGAGAGCAAACAAAGCAGTGCAGAAACTGTGAGACATATAAGGGCGGGCTATGCAACTGGTATAACTTTGGGGATCACCGCCCGCCCAAGCTATTCAGCTCTGCCAATAAATGCTCAGCTTTCAGAAAAGAGCTAACCAGCGATGAAGTGTGCCAAAGATGCAACTTTTATATCTCTTGTGGTGGGCATCTGGGCCAAAGCCAAGGCTACTGTGTTGTTAACGGTAAGCCTCTGCCAACGAAACCAATACCAGAGGAAGTCAAAGCCCATGCCTATATAGGCTCTGGAATTTATGCCTGCACGCCTGAATTTATGTCCTATGCCGCACCGGGCTTCTATGGCTATGACCCAAGCACCATCGAGCCGACCACAGGATTAGACCATTGCGATAAATTTGAGAGGCGACCAAAACCAACAGGCGGCCTTATAATAGCCCCCCTTGAGAAAATGAGCCCTCTGGAGAGGCTAAGGGGTAAGCCGAAAGCTAGGCTGTGCAATCAGTGTGGCATGAAAGTTGCGCCGAAACAGCGGGATAGACTGAAGGAGTTTGAATACGTCTGCCCCAAGCATGGGCTGTTCTTAACGTTGAGAAATAGGGCTGGATGAGATTAAGAGACTGGAGGTGGGAGGAAAATGAAAATTAAAGGTCAACAGGGCGAGTTTGGATGGCTGCGCCAAGGTGAACCAGTTCCGAAACGACAAATAGAGATCGGAGAAGGCGAAAGATTGGAGGTGCAGCTAGTCCGCGTTTTGGGTAATGGCAAGACCAATGGGGAAATGATAATGGACTTTTTCATGCCCGGCATGCTCACTCTGGAGTGGGAGCAGGGTAAAACGCTGGGTGAAATTAAGAGACTGGAGGGAGCAGAAGAGGAAACAAGTGCGCAAATGCATCTGTTGTCATAAGGGAATTCGACAGGGAAATAAACTGATTGCGGTTTATGATGACAAGACTCAATACATTTGGTTTTTCTGCTCCTGGTGGCATGTTTTTAAGTGGTATTTACTGAAATGGATCGGGAGAAGGCATGATGGAGTTAACCGAGGCCAGGGAGATTGCTGAAACACTTAAATCGCTGCTCGAGGGGAGCTGCGACCGCATTGAGATAGCGGGGAGCATTCACCGGCATAAATGGGACGTTGGGGATATCGAGCTCCTTTGTATCCCAAAATTTGTTGGCGGCGTTGACATGCTCGACCGGGAGCTGGGTGCCCTGGCAAGTCAGAGTATCCTCGCCCGGCGCCGGAACAAGCGCGGATCTACAACCTATGGGCCGAAAAACAAGCTGATGGTCCATGTTCCTACCGGACTCGGGGTGGATATCTTTTCCACAACCGAGGAGTGCTGGCCGGTGGCCATGGTGGTCAGAACCGGTGGCAAGCAAACTAATATACGCATCTGCATGGCAGCTCAAGCGAGGGGATATCAATTTCACGCCTATGGCTCAGGGTTCTCTACTCCCCATGGTGAAATTGTCTGCAGGTCCGAGCGCGAGGTCTTTGAGGCAGTTGGCCTTCCCTACCGTGAGCCGTGGGAGAGAGATTGATAACGTAGCTCGCGGCTTGCCCTGGCAGCGCCCAGAGGAAAGGGGGGTGAGCTAAGATGATAACAGTTTACTTAGAAGAGCGTGGCCAAGACTTTCTCGAATGGGATATTGAGGACGGGGTGGTTGTCGACTGCCGGCCATTCCAGGGCGACATTTGGATTGGCACGAAGGTCCACAACACCCACATCTTCCCAGGTAATATTCTGGAGATTACACCCCCGACCGGCAGGCGGACAACGCTGAGGTACCCCGTCGAGCGGGTCGAGGAGAAAGTCTAATGACCAATACCGCGATAAAATATAAGTAGAAAATCTATTACTCGGTAGTATATTACCAAGGAGGTAAGCATGGAAACGGCGCAGAAACAAGTAGACCGGCTGAATGAGCAAATCAGCAAAAAAACACCAGGCTACTATGTCAGGGGCAACGACTCCGGAAAGCTGAAGTTCGAGCTGGTCGGTCCCGATGGCCACGTCCACTACCGCCGGGACCGCCTAGCGGCGATTGCTGCGGTTGCCCTGGGGAGAAGGTAGGAGATGCTTAAAGATTATAGAGTTCAGGTCAACGCCGGCGAGACATTCGCCCGGGGGAGCTCCCCCAGAGTGGCCGTCGGCCGAGCCCTCGAGGAGCAGTATGCGAATCAATCAAGATTCCAGGGGGCCGATTGCAAGCTGGACTTCCAGCTGAAGGTCGGGGAGACTCTGGTAATCAAATGCACCCGGGTAAAATAATGATTCCTGACGATGTTGTCCAAATGAAGACATACACCGGTGATAATGTCGGTTGCGGTCCGCAACCGGTCAGGGTTACTGTAATCCGGCGCCTGAAGGGTTCGGATGGAGCCAAACCTGGCTGGTACGAACTCCCAGTCAAGCCGAGTTTAGCTTTGTATAACCATTCACCAGACGGCTTTCAGTGGGGGTACCAGGGAAGTGGCTGTGCTCAACTCGCGCTAGCAATCCTGCTAGATCTGACAGAGGACCAGGACCTCTCGGTTAGACTACATCAGGAGTTCAAGCGACATTTCATAGCGACAGCAGGAAAGCACCTTATGATTACAGAACCAGAGATCCGGGATTGGCTAAAAGTGAAATCTTAAACAAGTATTCTACAGAGAAAAATAAGCAGTATTCCGATACCGTTGAAACTGAAAGCGTTTAATTGGCTTTATACGCGAAGGAGGAAGAGCAATGCTAAAAGAGTTTAATCAGAATACGAGGGCGCTGTGGCGAAACCAGGAATGGCGCACGTTCATCATCTTTACCTATCCCCTCACTTTGTTGGGCTACCTCATTCAAAAGGGCTTTGAGGCTCTATTTGGTCGCTTCTATCTAAAGCATTAGCGTGTAATGGGTATTATACGCTACCTATCGGAAAGGAGAGAAATGGTGAAGATGAAACTCAGGGAATTTGACGGGGTACCTTACCGCCTGTACGGGACGGCGCCGACCCCCGATGTTGCCTCCCGAGTCGAACAAGCCTGTCAGGAAAATGGTGCGAGGACTAGGCTAACGAGGCGCTTCTTTCCCCGTAAATACTTCATTTGGGTAAATATGGATTGGGAAGGCGTATAACAGAGGTTATACGCAGAGAAAACTCAAACAGTAGCAACATACCGTTGAGGGTAGACTCAAATAAAATCATCGATTTATGGACATGCCAAAGAGGGAACCCAGGGGTATATAGACCAGTGCCCGAGCTGCCTCATCCAGCCCGGGGATTTCCAACCAGGCTGAGGCAATCCAAGAGCCTATGCCAACCAGAATGACTATAACACACACGTACCAGGGCGCCGGCGACTCCTGCTTGGGGTCCGGGCTACTCCCCACCTTATCACCACACTTGGGACACCTGTCCGTTGAAGCCGAGAAGCGAACCCTGCATGCAGGACAGTAGTGGTAGGTTATCGGCGTCCTGGGGTGCCGGATTGCCCGGAACAAGGCGTAAATCAAAAACTTAGGTGCCGGGTTTAACGTCTTCATCTACCCCCTGTTTTCTCTTTTCGGTGAAGATGTTGGGGATGCTGACGCCGGTGAGAGACTTAATAGCGGCAGCTATCCCCGCGCCGTAAAGGGCTACCAAGCCGGCATAAACAGCCAGGGTAGCCGGCGTCCAGTCGCCAAGCGCTTCAGCCAGTAGTGCCACAACCAAATAGGCAATCAGGGGTACCACCCGGGTCCCGACGAAATCGCCCAGATTGCGGAAGGAGAACTCCCCCTTGGCGATGGCGGCGATGATGGAGAGGATGACATTACACCCCATGAGTGCCACCAGCGCGATTATCTCGGGTCCGGTGATGACTTCCATAATCATTAAGCTTAGATCCATTTTGACCTCCTTATTCCTTATACCGGCACGCCTTTGACCAGCTTTCTCTCCGAGTAGTTGTTCTCCTACCACCCTTAAATACAGACTTGCGGTGAGTCATTTCCATTCTCATCTCGCAAGAATACGCATCCTCCGTACGGCACACCTGCGCTAAAGCCAAGAAGTACGGTACATCTATCAGGCTGGTTTCCTGGCAGGTAATATTCGTAGCTTTGTCCAGGACTAAGTGTTACCTCCCGTGCATATTTTGGCTCAGCAAGTGGGTCGCCATACCCTCTCTTCGTCTGTACTCGATACATTGGCGTTAATATGTGAGTTATGATTCTGTCTGTCAGGTTGGTTATAGTACACCAGAAGCTCATGGTATTCCAAGCGGTTGCCGACTGGCATGTTAATCTCTGAACCCTGAGATTGCTGAAGGTAAACGGGTAAACCGGCATCTCTTCAGGTGGCGCTGGCGGCGGAGGCGATGGGGCTGGCGGCACCTCAGGCGGTATCTCCTCGGGTGGTGGTTCCTCATCATATGGCGGAGGTGTAATAGCCTTGAAGTAGGCGGTGGCCGTTTTGTTCCTGTCCATGGTGATGTTAAACATGGGGCTGATGCCTGCCGCATCGCCTGACCAGCGGTCGAAGGCAGCCCCGTATCCTGGTTTGGCGGTGAGGGTGACCACTGAGCCGGAAGGGTATTCCCCGTCGGTTGGTGTGACTGTCCCGGTGCCGACTGTATAGATATAAAGGCGGTATTTCACTGCCGGGGGAACACCAGGTGGTGTAGGTGGTACTGGTGGTGCCGGTGGTGCCGGTGGTGCCGGTACCTCCTCCTCAGGTGGGCGCTTGACCCACGGCCAGTAAACCTGCATCGAGCGCGGCAAAGGTGGACCCAACTGCAGTGGCATTGGGTACCATTCTTCTTTTACCTCAATAGCCATATTACCTCCTTTTTCATCCCATGACGATCTCATCGGGCACATAGTCCCCGTCATCAAAATCCATTATTATCCCGGTCTGGCCCTCGAGCTGATAAAAAAGCCCGCTGGCCGCGTCATAAAACCATACCCAGCCATGCCTCTTTTGCTGGCCGGTAATATTGGCCCATCCGTCCACCCGGGCAAAAGTATTGATCCTGAATACCCTGGCCACTTCTACCTTCCACCAGTCGGCGTTATTATCACAGTCGAATTTATCCACCAGATAAGCCGGCACCTTCGGTTTCAAGTGATCGATGATCTTAATACAATCAGTCTACATCTGAGCATAGAAGTTGTGGTCATCTAGCTTGATCCTCTCCCAGCTGATAGGCAGCGCCCGGAGCTTGCTCTCCATGCCGGCCCGCGTTATCACGGCCTGAGTACCCAGGGTGGGAATGTGCTCAACCCTAACTGCGAATTGGCTCATCTTTTTACTTAAACGGCCTTTTTAACTTTGCTGACTTGCTCATCTTGTATAGCTCATCCTTAGTATGGCCTTCAATTAAGTTCCTGGCATGTTGAAGAAATCCTGCCTTTTCCTGTTCAGTAGCTTTCCTTCTGGTGTAGATAGGCTCGCCCTCACCGTCCACTCGTCCTGTATCTTCACTAACCCCCTCAGCGGGCTGAACCTCAATAATCATTACTTCGTTCTCAAGGTCAACGTCTACCATTGTCCAAGAGACATTACCCAAATTAATGGGAATAGGACGGATAAAGTCTTTGCTATCGCCAGTTAATTTGCCTTCACCGAAAACCGAGCCTTCAACTAAAACTGTCCCGGTCAGTGGTATTGTCAACCTCATATTTTTATACTCCCTGCGGCTACTCCTCCCGCTACCAGATCACCGCTCAAAAATCCCATGAGGCGAATTTGGTTAATTGTGCCATAGTTATGAATCCTTACCAGACACGTCTGTACGCCTGAAAGCGCCCTGGTTGCAACTACTATCCAGTTATCACGGCCGTCTATTTCAGCACTCTCCGCCACCTGAACGCCGCCCATGACCAGTTGCAGTTTCATTTCTCCGACTCCTTCGCCGCCAATGTACCCGACACCCACTGCCATTGAAGACGCATCAAAGTTAAGGTCTGTAGTGGCAATAGTCAATGCTGTGGCCTCGGCTAGGTCTTGAAGAAGACGAAAACCACCACTATCCGTTCCGGTTAGGGTAGTACCGGCTTCTCCTAATACATCTTCAGCTAGAGCGCCACCTACAAATGTCCCCAAGAAACCAAAAATGGTAATCGCTTCCGCGATATTGGCAGCAGCCAGGTCGGCATCTACAGCACTGAGGGTGGTGGCTTTATACCGCCCGGCTTCTACTGTATCGTTAGCAGGGCTTAAAATTCTGAGAGGCACAGTGGCTGGATGAAAGGCTATTCTAGTCACTTTTTTCACCCCTTCTTTGATCTTTCATTTTTATATAACCTTCAATAAATTCAACAGTAGCTGGATACTGTTTAATTCCCAGCATATTTCTATATTGCCCTCCTAGTTAGCAAAGGCAGGTTGCTGACCCAGATTACAGTCGGAGCACCACACTGGACGGGTGAAAAGCAGGCCCAGAACAAGCCTGGCCTTGATTTCCCGAGTACCCTGCCTACCTTTAAGCCCCCTAAATTTCCAGCGTGGTGACATTAGCATCAGTATCGATGATGAATGTGCCGATGTGCCGGCACTTCATCTCAAAGTCGATAATCGGCTTAATTTCTATCTCTCTATAAACCTTGTCGAAGAAAAAGAAGTCCTCTGATATTCCGCCAAACTCCCAGACAAACCAAGGCTGGGGGACTCTCTCGAACACGCTGCGGTGAATCAAGACACATCCCAATCCAGTGACATCAACTTGAACCAGCCTTGCCCCCTGCTCCGGGGCTATGGGAGCGTAGCCGTTGCCCATCTTCATCCAGGCGGAAAGCCCCCTCTCCTCATTCCTCTTCTTGGCCATGTATATTCCGCAGGCTATGGGCAGGCGGTGGCTCATGAGTGTAGTCAGCATCTCGTTGGGGCCGATTACATCGTCGTCCAGGAAGAAGAAGTACTCGGCGTCGCTTTTTAGCGCCTCTATCACCAGCCCCGTCCGGTTGGTGGTCAGAGATAGCCCCCGCTGCTCAAGATAAGACGTCCCGGGCGGTTTAACCAGCTCGTCTTTCCACCACCTTTCCCACTGCCGGTAGCCCGATTCCCCCTTGTGGGGAATCAGCACCATGACCTTTTGGCTGGCAGTCTGGATTCTGGTCAAAGGTCTAATTCTATCCCAACACATTTAATCTACCTCGAGGGGATTAATAGACTCCGTCGAAGGCAACACGGTCGCCGGAAATCTGGGCGACGACATAAATCTGGTCGAAGTCGCTGATGTCCTTCGACTGCGCCTCGCCAGCGGCCAGAATCATACCCTGGGCTGAGCCAGCCGCCTCGTACCAGGGCCTATCACCCGAGCCGCCGATCAGGACAACACCACTGTTGGCCGTCAGTGCCTTCACCACTGCTGCTTTCACGGCTCCACTGTGCAGAACAACTCCTCCAGAAGCATCACTAAGCGTCTTGACGGGGCCGGTCTTGATTATGGTCGGGACTATAATTTGCATAACTTCACCGGAGACCTTGGCGATAACTTGGCCAGAGTCAATGGTGATGTGTCCTGAGCTTACATGCACCGCCTCGCCTGAGATTTTGGCAATGACGGTTTCGCCAGAAATCTTGACTGCCTCGCCGCTCACTTTGGCTATTACTGTCTCGCCAGAAATCTTAGCGATAACGGTTTCCCCTGAGACCTTGGCTACTACCTCTCCGGACATCATGAAGACATCGATCTGTCCAGACATGACGTGGATTTCACCGGAAACAACCGCCACAACTCCTGAAACCCTAGCCGTCACTATGTCGGCAACAGTGGCCTTAATCTCTATTTGGCCTGACTCGTTTACTGCCACAAGTCTATACTCGCCAGAAGCGTAGTCATAGCCTTGTATCTGAACCTGCCCAGAGGAAATGTGAACGGATTCAGGCAGGACATTCAGGACTCGGAACGAGACGCCAGCCACTATCTGGGCGTTCAGGGCGGTGAAGGTGATTTCACCAGTGGTGGAGTTGAAGTCGCTTATGCCTGCGGTCTCGTACTGTGCGTCGCCCGACATGATCAGGACGCTTTTGCCAGTGAGAAAATCGTTTTTGCCGATAAGGGCGCTGTCTATCAGGGTATTTTTGCCCGATGACCCGTCGGCGGTTGTGGTGCCACTGTAGGCGGCCAAGGTTCTAACTAACTCTTCTCTCGCTAGCGCGTGTGCCCGGTTTTCCATTGCCTCACCCCTCCATTTGCTTCGTCATATCCTCGTTTATTCCTGCACCACCGCCTCCACCTCTAATTCGCCGGAAGTAGGCGCGGTGCTGACGACTATCTTGCAACCGATATACGGCATCCAGTCGTCCCAGGCAAGACCTATGGTGATGTCGCTGTTGGCAGCACAGGGAACCGCTGGCCCTATCTCGACGACACCCGTTCGGCTGTCGCGGATATTGCCCACGGCCGTTATCTGGGCTGACTGGTTCAGTGTGGAGTGTATCTTCAGGACCAGTCTCTTGCCCTTCGACCAGTCAACCATCTTGGCGCAGTAAAATGTGCCGGCAGCCCTTATGGATTCTTTGAAAATTTCCTCAATGTCTTTGGCCCCCCAGGGAGCGGTTACCTCAACTGGCGCGGGCACCGCTGGCGCACCCGGTGGACCGGGTACTCCTGGAACCCCGGGGACTCCCGGTGCCCCAGGTGCTATTACTGCCCAAGCCTCAAACAGCTCTATCAGCCGACTAATCCGGTCGATTAGCAGCGCCATGTCTTCCCACGGTGCCCTCTCCGGGGTCGACGGTGGAGGTGGCGGGTGTATTCTTCTCTCCTGAGCCATGGTCAACCTCCGAACCTCGCCGCCTAGACCCAGTACTGGACAAGGTCCCCTTTTTTGCCGGAGCCGAACAGCTCGTTCAGGTTGGCCGTGGGATAAACCCTAATCGCTGGAGATCCCGGGAACAGCATGTATCTATTCTCTGGCTGCTCAAGCCCGGCTTCAGTGGTAGACACGTACACAACTTCCTTGTTGCTCACCGGCGTTTGTAGCAAGATGCCGCCGCTGCCCACTGCCAGGCTGGGGAACTGACGAGAAGGATAGTCATCCTTGAAAAGCAAAATCCCGATGTCCATTTTCCTATCTTCCTTCAACCTTCACCAAAAAGTAAGGGGCAAGTCACCTTCCCGACGAAGGTCGCTTGCCCCGTTTTTAGAGACGATTCGCAGTATACTGTGTAAAAAAGTCTAACGCTATACTGGGGCCCTGTCAAGTCTGCTACCAGTAGATGTTCTGGTTTATCATCTCGTCGAAAAGCTTCAGATAGCCTTTGGCACTGGCTTCTATTGAGAACTTGGCGGCCTGCTCAATGCAATCTTCCGGTTTTATGGCAGATACCTTATCTTCTCGTATTATTGACTCAACTTCTTCCGGATAATCCACCACGAAGCCCGTTTTGCCGTTGACCACCAGTTCTGGAAGCGCCCCGCGCCGGTTGACGATAACGGGCATACCGCAGGCCATTGCCTCCACCGGGACAAGGCCAAAAGCCTCATTGTAGGCCACAATGTGAATGATTGCTTTATGGCTTTGAAATAGCTTTACCGTTTCCTCCCTTGACACGCCTTCATGAAAAACTATCTGACTTCCTTCACATTCGGCTTTTACCTGGTTAAGGTAATTTGCGTCAGCAATTATCGTGGTGTCACCGTACAGGTCGAGAGGAACATTGCATTTCTTAGCCAGGCGAATAGCCTCAAGCGGCGCCTTCTCGGGGGTATATCTGGCTAACCATAACCATCGGTCACTCCTCTGGGTGATGTTGGGGTTCGGTTTATAAAACTCTAAGTCGATACCGTTATACACGACGCGACACTTTGGATATATCCACCTTGGGGACCACTTCATGCTGATCAGTCTGCCCTGGTCTTCGGATAGTGAGACGATACAGGGATACTCGATAGGCGGTGGCGAACCCAGAAATTGAGGGTCGGAGTGGTAATTGTGAATCACCGGCAACTGCTTTTGGTTCTCCTGTTGGGCCAGAACGGTGTACCATAACCATGAACTATCGAGGACAGCATCCCACTCGCCAGACAGCAGCCGGTCTTTATATAAGGCGTATGACTGCTCCTCGTCGCTGCGTGGCTTTGACGGTATTATTTCTATGCCCTCCGGGAACCAGCTGCCCTCCGGGCAGACAACGGTTACATTATGCCCGGCCTGTTGGAAGAGGCATGACCATTCGAAGACAAGTGCCTCCAGTCCGGAGTAACCTTTTGGTGGCAGAGTAAACACGCTTGTCCCTATTACTAAGATTTTCATTCTCCCTCCTTTTTGTCTTTATATATCCTCTCGCCCTAGGGCGTGGCCCTTACCCAGTGCTTGATGCGCTTCGGCACTGAGAGCCTCGGTGTGGAAGGACTGGTCGGCGCCGTAGCTCGTGCCCGCCGAATTGGTGGCTACAGCGCGGAAATGGTAGACCGTTCCACTTTTCAGACCGCGGACCTCCTGTGAGAAGGTCTCGCCCGTACTTTTATTTTCAGTCGCAGTTGTATTCCCGTAGTCTGTAGTTTCCCCGTATTCAAAGCCGCAGTCGCAAGCTTCTAAACCCTCATCATCCAAGGTACCATTGAGGGTTACGGTCGTTTGCTCGATTGAGGTTGCCGGGTTCGTGGATACGGTAGGCAGCCCCGTTTGCGTCGTGAAAGTCTGATCGCTACCATAGCTTGTCCCTGCTGCGTTAGTAGCAAAGGCCCTGTAGTGGTAGGTTTTGTTGGGGTCCAGCCCGGTTATTATCTGAGCGAAAGTTTGTCCTGTTGTTCTGCTTTGCGTTGGTGTAGTATTACCATAGGCAATGGTCTCACCCCACTCAAAGCCGCAGTCGCAAGCCTCTCCACCGTCAGCATCTAGGGTGCCGTTGAGAGTGGCTGAGGTTGGTCTAATAGCTGTGGCTTCGTCAGTGGTAACGGTGGGGAGCGATGCTTTCTGCTCTATAGCAAAGGTCTTTGCCTTCCCCGTGTTAGACCCAGTAAAGTCTTCAAAGCAAGCGGCGTAAATACCGCTGCCGGTCCTGACGATGCTGAGGTCGTGAGCGTAATCACCGGGAATGAGAGTAAGCTCGCTTATAAAGGACTTGGAGATTGTCCCGTTATTAAGAATCTGAACGGTAAATACCTGTGGTGCGGTAGCACCATTCTGGCTGTAGCCCACCACGAAAACCTGGCCGTTGGCTGCCTGGTTCTCGGAAACCAGCCGGGCATTAGGGACGGTACAGTAGGTAGTCACGAATTCCCAGGTGTCGATGTTTGCGGATATAGCACCGGCAGCGGTAATGCTCAAGGTGTAGATCCAGCCGTCGAGGTCGGCCCCCGTCCAGAATATGGCATAGACGTCCCCGGAGACATGGCGTATGCAGCCGCCGTTGCCGCTATTGGTGTTGCCGTCAAATAGCGCAGAGGCAACCATGCCAATAATGCCCGCGGCGCTGACGGTAAAGGTGCGAATTCGGGAACGGTTGCTGCCTGTCGAGCTGATTACCACGGCGTGCATATTGCCAGAAATGTGAATAATCCATGGATATTTGCCACTGTCGGCCTCTATTTCTACGGAGGAAAGCACCGGCTCGTCTATAGAGCCATCGTTGTTTATTCTGACCGTCGCCAGCCAGCCGTCATCGAGGTTATCGGTGTAGGCCACAATGTAAATGTTGTCATGTGGGCTGAGGATGAGATGGGGGAAGAAGCCCTTATTGGCATTGGAAGCGCCAAGGTCAATATGGTCTATCTCAGCGGCTCCTAGATTCCCCGATGAGTCACAGGTGAAGGTGACGATTTTATTCTGTGTGTTGCCCCTGAAGGCAACAGCGTAAACATCTCCAGAAACATGTAGGATATCTTTCGAGCCACCAGCGCCTCCTGGCTCCAAGTTGACAGCGTCAATTATTGAATCTCCAATGTTTCCTGAGCCGTCTATAGTGAATGAACGAGGAGTGAAATATTCTCCAACAGTACTCAAGTAGATATCGCCAACAGTGTGCGACAGCCAAGGCCAGGTGGGATCTCCAGATAGCCACTGGAAGGTATCAATTACAGAGCCAATATCACCAATCGCCATCTCTTATCTCCTCATTCTGTTTCCGGCGGCGAACCGCCCCCAGTACTCTGGAACGTCTTCTGCTGGCCTTGAGGCGGGGATCCCCTCCGCCTTTTCCTGCATAAATTGCTCTATCTCCGATGGTGGGCCAGATTCTTTCTTGGCTTCCACGGTAAGGCTTATCTCCACATGCTGGTCCTTTGTCTCGTTTCTCATCACTTCCGAGCGGCCGGAGCCTGGCGATACAGCCTCAATTTCTACGAACCCCGCCTGCTCCAAGAAATTCTTCAGCATCTCGAAATTGTAAACCGCCCTGTGTTGGTAGTCGCCGCTGAAAAGCAGGCGCGAGAGCCTCTCCCCCTCAGTCGGGGCTTGGATATACTCCGGGGGCTGAATCTGATTGAAGTAGCCCATATCCCGGTTCGTGTAGTGCTCGATAATAACACTAGCGTCTGGGGTGCTGATTCTGGCTAGGGCACCCGGCTTAAGAACCCGGTGAATCTCTTGGCACAGATTGTGAGCCTCCTCAAGGGTAAGGTGCTCAATGAGGTGGCTCATCCTGACAAGGTCAACCGAGCTGTCGGCATAAAAAGGCAGGCCTCTCCTTAAATCTGCTTGCTTGAAACGTATGTGCGGCGGCAGCTGCTCCCTTAACGGCAGTATATCGATGTTAATCCAGGAGGGGTAATAGTCTCCAAAACAGCCCAGGTTGAGTTTTGTTAACCCCCTTGTGTAGGGCTTCCCATCCTCAACGCAGACATCAATCATCTCAAACTCGGGTGGCAGCTTTTCACGCCACCAAATCTCATCTTTTATATTCACGTGGCTAATGTCACCATGTGCATCCAGCGCGCTGTAGGGGTCTTTATAGGCGATTCCCAGAATGGCTCTCTTTGCCACCCTCTTGAACTCAGCTATCACCTTGTCAGTGAAATCCTCCGGGATGTGTTCCAACACACTGGCGCAGTAGATCAGGTCGAAACTTTGGGGAGGGAAGGGAAGGTCATGGGCCGATGCCACCTGCAAATATGGTTTGACTTCCTCCGGCGCTCTTGAAATGGCATAATTGCTTATGTCCACGCCACAGGCATCGATTCCTTTTTCCCTCAGCCTTTTCACTATGAAGCTCATGGCACAGCCGACATCAAGAACCCTCTTTGGATTGCGTGATCGGATAAGTTCCACAACCTGCTCATGGATGGGGAAATCCTGGTAGCCTTGACGGTACCCCCAATCCCCATGCCAGTATCTCTCAGATTCAAAAAACTCCTTCAGTTTGGCGGGATATTCCATCGTCTCCTCCTCTTTCGCTTGCTCAGTTTTCACAGTTTTATCTCCATCACGTGGTAATTCCCCTTTCAAGAAAGTGAGCTGAGCATACTGGAGGGGGTCGTCACCTTCTTGGCGAGAAGTTCTCAAATCACAGTGAAGTCCTTGGTTATAGAAAAGCGAAGTCCAATATGAGGCTGGCATGAAGGTTCTGTGGCTGGGGTCTCCCCAGGGTTCGTTTTCATCCCCCATAGTCACTGGGATGTTGATAATAACCCGCTTCTTGGCCACCCTGGCCATCTCTGATGCCACATAGGGGAGAAACTCCATCTCAATATGCTCCAGCGTGCTAAATGAGCAGACCAAGTCGAAGCTGCTGTCGGGGTAAGGCAGGCCATCCCTGATGTCAGCGACCTTCAACCTGCCCTTCACCTCAGGCTCACAGTTATTGACGGCAAACTCGCTTATGTCGCACCCATAGGCATCTATCCCTATCTCCAGCAGAGCTTTGCATAAGAAACCTTTGGCACAGCCCACATCAAGGGCATTCTTCGGTCTGAAAGTATCTTTAAGGGACCGAGCTGTCTCCCTGTATTCCTCCCCCTCCACTTCCCAAGTGAAAGGCTTACCATAGGCGCTTTTTGGCCCCGGCTTGAAGTAGTCTTCGTTGTAATAAGAGGCATCTAATCTCTCTGGCTTTTCAGGTTTGTTATCACAGTAAATCTCAGCACACCAGTGGCTCCAGCCTCTAAATTTAACATTCCATATCTTGAAAGGCAGCCCTAGCTTTTTGAGTTCATCTTGGAAGGTGCTATAGGTATAGAATCTAATGTGGCCCGGATTCCAGAACGGTTTATATTCATCTGGCCAGCTATATTCGTCCGGGCAGGTGATAATAACCTTCTTTCTAGCTACCCTAGCTGCTTCTCTGAGGACTACTTGGGGGTCAGGCACGTGCTCAAGTAGCTCCCCTACTGAAACGACGTCAAAGTAGTTAGGGGCGAAGGGGAGGCTCTCCGCCTCCCCAACTACACCAGGGAAACACTGCTCTTCCGGCCTAGTACTTTTGTCAAGGGTGGTCACCTTAAATTGGGTACCCGCCCACACTGGGTTCTCGGCGCAAGCAACTTCGAGGATTGTATCTTCTACGTTTACTTTGCCTCTAATCCAGTCGATGCGGTGCATACCCTGGACAACCTCCCTGGGGTCTACGGTTGGCATCACTGGCTGGGCGTTCCAATCTGTTCCCTCCTCGCCCCACTTTTTGGAGAAAAGCTCCTGGTTTCTCCTGAACATCTCTGGCATCTTATCGCCATGAATCATCTTATATGTTGACCCTCCCGGTGGCTCGCGGTAGGTAGCACTTTCATCCACGGCGTGCGGCTGGTAGCCTGCCTTCCAGAATTTTCTGAGTAGGTCATCATCCTCAAAGCCAATCCCTTGAGAGAAGTCCTCGGCATAGAGTCCTACCTCGAATAGCGCCTTTTTAGAGAACAGTGCCCCGGCGCTGAACTTCATTACTATCCCCGGGCGTATGTGTTTAGCGGCAACCCAACCGTATTCTGGATGATTTTTAAGGGTATCCAGTAAAGGGTATAGCCAGCCCTTTTTAACAACACTGGAATTGGACATGGTAAATATATAATCCCCGTTGGCTCCTCTGAAGCCTACATTCAAGGCGGTAGCAGCTCCTAGCGGCTCCAGGGATTGGAAAAGCTCTATCTTGTCACTCTGCCTAAGGCCATAAAGCCAGTTCAATGTCTCAGGCTTACAGGCTTGGGCGATGACAATAATCTCATACGGAGGGGGAGTATTTGCCCAGATTGATTCCAGGCACTTTTTGGTGGCCTCCATCATGTCTACGCAGCAGATTACTATACTTACAAAATCTTGTGCCTTTCTACTCCCGCTGACTCCCTGCCAAGTTTGTACGCTTTGTCTCACGAAAAATACTTCTGCCTGTCTTGTTTTGTCTTGGTCGCTGTCCCGCTCCCGACGCCAAATGCCAAGTTCTGCGGATTTTTTAAGGAGTATTTGATTTTTCCTCTCTACTCCGAAGAATATGTCGCTATGTTCTATGACTTTCCAAGGGTAACCTCTCTCAATCATGCTGAAGGGGATGGTATGATCGTAGCAATAGCCTGTTGTTGAAGTATCTTCAGCAATTAACTCTATCACTTGCCTATCTGGTAAAAGGCAGGGCGCTGGGAGAGGAAATGATACCAGCCAGTAGTCTCCCTTGTCGACTATGGGGTAAGGTCTCTTCCAAAAATATTTCATGGCGAGGGAGACCATCTCTCTATTGCTGACCACCTCCTGCGCCTTCAATAATGACTTTAAGGCCTCACAGCCCTCT
>DATKWL010000227.1:0-5973 GCA_035529555.1 Dehalococcoidia bacterium
TTATCATCAATTGTGCCGCTTATACCAGGGTGGACGAGGCTGAGAAACAGGAACAACGGGCGTTCATGGTGAACGCCTTCGGCCTGCAGAACCTATGCATATTATGTCAAGAACATGACATTCCTCTGGTTCAATTCAGTACTGATTATATTTTCGATGGCGCCAAGCCAGGCCCGTACACTATCTATGATGAAGCCAATCCCATAAACACATATGGTCGCTCCAAACTGCTCGGAGAGAAGTACATACTCTGGCTGCTCGATAAGTTCTATATAATCCGTACGAGCTGGCTATTCGGGCTTCACGGTAAAAACTTTATCGAGAACATGCTGGAACTGGGACAAAAACAGAAGCAAGTATCTGTAGTTACAGACCAAAAAGGTTGCCCCACCTGGACGCAGCATCTGGCAGAGGCGACTATCTCGCTCATCAAGACCGGTCGCTACGGGATTTATCATATAACCAACTCAGGAGCCACCACCTGGTTTGAATTCGCCAGGGAAATTTTCCGCCTCTCAGGCATGAGCACAGAGGTGTTGCCTGTAACATCGGAGAAATTTCCCAGGCCAGCCACAAGGCCCAAAAACAGTGTTCTTGACCCATTCCCGCTTTCGCAGGTTCTGGGCAGAGATATGCCTTCATGGCAAGAAGCGCTTAAAGAATATCTATCTCTGAGAAAGGAGAGGGCAAGATAGTGAGGCTTCTAGTTACCGGCGGCGCCGGCTTCATCGGATCAAACTTCATCCAATACATCCTCGCGAAGCATCCCGATTATGAGGTTGTTAATCTCGATGCCCTCACCTACGCGGGAAGCCTGGAGAACCTCAAGGAGGTAAAAGACAATCCCAGATACAAATTTGTCCGTGGCAGGATTGAGGATGGCAAGCTGGTAGATAAACTAATGCAGGGTACAGATACAGTGATAAATTTAGCCGCCGAGTCGCATGTAGATAGAAGTATAATGGAGCCACAAGTCTTTATCACTACCAATGTCCTTGGCACTCAAATCCTGCTTGATGCGGCACTGCGTCACAAGGTCAAGCTTTTCTACCAGATTTCCACCGATGAGGTTTATGGAGCGCTCAAACTGGGCACAAAAAAGAGGTTCACGGAGAAATCCCCTCTCCGTCCCAACTCCCCCTACTCTGCCAGCAAAACTGCCGCCGACCTGCTGGTTCAAGCCTATCACCATACCTACGGACTGCCCGTAGTCATCTCACGCTGTAGCAACAACTACGGTCCCAAACAGCATCCTGAGAAGTTCATCCCCACAGTCATATTGAACGCCCTAAATGACAGGCACATACCTATCTACGGCGATGGCCTGTATGTGCGCGACTGGATCCATGTTCTCGATCACTGTAAAGCTATAGACGTAATCATGCACAAAGGCGAGCTTGGTCAAATCTACAATGTAGGCGCAGACAACGAATGGGCCAACATAGACCTAGCCAAGAAAATCCTCAGAATCCTGAGAAAACCCGACAGTTTGCTCACATCCGTGAAAGACCGTCCCTGGCACGATAGGCGCTACGCCATAGACAGCGCTAAACTGAAGCGTGACCTGAGTTGGAAGCCCACAATCACCTTTGATAAAGGGTTACGTGAGACAGTACTCCATTATTCCAAAGTTGGCAAATGACCTTATCGGCAGCCGCTATCTTTGACAACTAAGCAGCCTTTAGCTAAAATAGCTTCGAATATGCGGGAGTAACTCAGTTGGTAGAGTTCCTGCCTTCCAAGCAGGTTGTCGCGGGTTCGAGTCCCGTCTCCCGCTCCAGCTTCGAATTGAGGGGATTCCGAAGCAGGATCTCCTTGATTTTTGACGAGTTAAGTTGTCGTTGCTTCCCCAGCTCTTCCGCCAAGTTAAGTTGTCACCACTCAGGCTTTCGACCGCTGGCATTATAACAAACAGAGGTTTTTTCTGCAATTTGTGTGATGCAGTTGTGATATGTCAGTGAGCCGGGTGTGATACGCGAATCTGATAGTGCTCCGAAAACGCTTCCTTTTGGAGTAGATTTTGCTATAATAGTTTATGACATAGAGAAGTTCCTGAAAGGGAGCATCCCCCGAATCTAGTCAACCCCAAAGCGTGGAGAAAAAATGTCCTACAGATGTGTTCTTGCTGTGGATGCGGGTTCTTCAGGGTGCCGCTGTGTAATTGTCGATCTGGACGGGAAGCTGGTTTCTATTGCATCTCAGAAATGGAGCTACGACATGCCAGCTGAGGTTGCTCCTATGGGCAAGCAGTTCGATGCGCAGATTTTTTGGGGGATCATCTGCCGGCTTATTAGTGAATCCATCAATAAAGTTGGCCTGGCATCTAGTGACATAATTGCAGTCAGTACCACCAGCCAGAGGCAGGGGGTGGTGTTTCTGGATAGGGATGGGCAAGAGCTGTATGCCGGCCCCAATACTGACATCAGGGGTATAGTTGAGGGCTTCGCTATTGATGGTGAATATGGAAGTGAGGTTTATCGTATCACGGGGCATACGCCATCGCTCATTTTTGTGCCTGCCAGGCTGAGGTGGTTCAAGACAAATCACCCCGAAATCTATGAGCGAATAGCCACTGTACTGCCCATCAGCGACTGGATTATATATCGGCTCTGCGGGGAACGTGTCGGGGAAATTTCCTGCGTCAGCGAAGCTGGGTTGGTTGATATCAATGAACTGCGGGGTTCGCGGAAATTGGCAGAAATGCTTCAGTTCCCGGAAGGGGTTTGCCCTCCTTTGGAGGCCGCTGGCACCCGTGTGGGAGCAGTTACCCTAAAAGTTGCTGAGCGGACAGGCTTGGCTGCCGGCACGCCGGTAGTTTTAGGTGGCAGCGATACACAGTGCGGCCTACTGGGCATGGGCGTGAGGGAAGAGGGTGAGGTGGGGATCGTTGCGGGGTGGAGTGCTGCAATTCAAATGGTGACATCTCAGCCTATTATTGATTCTAAGGGTAGAATGTGGTCAGGCTGTCACGTGATACCGGGGAAGTGGATTCTGGAAAGCAATGGCGGAGAATCGGGAGGTGCCTACTGCTGGCTGAAAAAGCTTCTCTTTGGTGACTCTGATGAACCAGCGAAAACTTATGCACTGATGGACAGTTTAGCGCAGGATGTGCCTGCGGGTGCCGGCGGTGTGCTTGCCTTTATCGGGCCGAGTGTGATGGATATGAGCCGGCTCAAAGTTAGCCTGGGTGGGTTTATTTTCCCGGTGACGCCAAGCGTTACCAGTGTGGGGAAGGAGCATCTGGTCAGGGGGGCACTGGAGAACCTGTGCTTCGCTTTTAAGGGTAACTGCGCTCAACTGGAAGAGGTGTCACAGCTGGAGGTAAAGAAGGTGACCATAGGCGGTGGTCTAGCACAGAGTCACTGTCTGGTTCAAATACTGGCCGATGCACTCGGCAGGTCTGTCGTTTCTTTTGAGATGCCAGAGGTCACGGCCTGGGGAGCAGCTATGTGTGCCGCGGTGGGTTCGGGTACATATGCTGACCTGGAGCAGGCCGCGAAGGCGATGAAACCCAGGTCCAGAATAGTGGAGCCAAATCTGGAAAATTCTCAAATATACACTCAGTTTTATGAGAAATGGCTTTCCACCTCTAAGTTGCTGGATGATTTGCTTGCTCACATAACATGAAGCGGTACGCATAAAGATGTTCAACTGAACACCCTGCATTGAGGTCTTTCATAACTTCGCTCTTGCCCCCTAGAAGTCGGCCACGTTCTCATAGTTGGCCACTGCCTGCCCACCTGCTCTCTATATCTCCGTGACTACGTTGTCAGCATGGCAGGGGATCTTCCTAGGCCCTTTCCTGCCCCGGTCACTACTGCTATCTTGCCATTCAGTACCCCCATTTTTCGCTTGCTCTCCTTATTTCAGGATTTCCTTTTTGTCTGCGATTTCGATATATAAGGAGCAGAAAAACTTAGAGTACTACCGTAGGCCTCTTGTTTCTTTGTTCTGCTGAGCCCTCTGCCTGAGAATGCCCTTAAAGACGAGCAATCAAGTCTCGGCATAGGTCGGAGAGGCTCGCAGCAGGAGCTCCTATCGCTTCTGCCTCAATGTTCTCTGAAATAAACGCTAAATCGGCCCTTAACAGCTCTTTCGCCCGGGATTTGTCGCCTACCTGAACTGCTGTCAAGGCCTCTTCCAGGTCGTTGTTCAGCTTGCGCTGAACGGCAGCGCGAGTTCCAACAAAGGCTTGATCGGGGAGATTCTTGAGAGTGTTGTGCATCATTTCTATGAATTCGTGCTCTTGATGATACAGCTTGGTGCCCTCCAGGAAGCCAACACCGTAGACGTCTTTGCCGCGAATCTTTCCCGTTATCTCCACCGGGCCGAAGAAATACTCCACAAAAACGGCCTGGGTGTTGTCCTCAAGAACCGGCGATATAACAAGGTCAGCATCCCACTCGGGAACAATCAGCCTGGCAGCATGGGTAACATAGCTATTCTTCGGAGCCGTGCGGAATATGGGCCCTGCTTCTCTGGGCCACACTCGATTCTGATAATAGCTTATGGGCTCGAAGGTGTAGCTGTTGGTCGCCGCCATGGTATTGTCCTCAAACAATGCGAAGACGCCGGAGAAAGGCAAAAGCCGATTGTATCTCAGGGTATCATATTGTCTCCAGAGGCCAAAATCCCAACCGTTGCTGAGATGTCCACCCAGATACTGATGTTTGATTCTCTTTATCGGATGGTTTTTCTTCCCGAACTGTTTCGGAGCCCATTGCAATCCCACCTTGGCAATGCCTTCAATATGTTCGGTCTTGCCTGCTATCTCGAGAGTACCCCGCACTCTGACCCTGGGACTTAAGCAAAAAGCAAAAGTATACGGCTGTCCGAACATGGTGAGCATGCCGCGGTAGTCCATGCCTCCGTCTAGTAAAGGAGGTTTTAGAGCCTCGAGGTCAACAGAAAGCTTTGTTTGCGCTCCCGATTTCAAGTTACTCGATGCTTCAATGTGGTATTCGAAGGGAAGCAGATTCCCGCCAGGGTCTTTTTTCGCAAACCAACGGTCTACGCTGCCGCCCCGCGGGTGATACGTGATGTCCAGATTCCCCTCCGTGATGTCGAAAGGAGGTTTATACAGGGTGGGGAATGGCCGGAAATGGTATCTTCTATCGACGTAGCGCTTCTTCTCCGAAATATCAGCTACATTAAGTACACGGCAATTGAAACCGAAAAGCTTGCCCATGGCATTGTAGCTGTAGATGTGAACGAAGGTGTATATTTTCCCGCTTTCCTTTGCCTTCACATACGCTACGATGTCCCAGGACTGAGACTCGCATCCCGGATGCCATCCTATGGCTGATGGCAGCGTGAAATGTTCCTCCGCGCCCTTATAAGCGAAAGGGTAGTGCTTCCATGATTTGTCCTTCCAAAAAGGCAGGGATTGGGTGTCTCCTGTCTGCAAGATGAGGGCATCACTTTGTGGCTTCATAATAGCCTCCTTTCGAACTCAATCTGCGGGAATACAGGCCGTATCGTTTTGTCCCTTCATTCCTCAATCTTGAGCTCCCACCGGCAGAAGGGTTCATCGGGGCTTTTCCTGGGAGGCCGCTCCAGAGGCGTCACTTTTATCTTCGGGTTATGCAGAAACCTCTCCATTACCGGCTGTTCCATCGTATAGCAGAGCTGCTGTATCTTCTCAGGCGCGAATGCCTCTAGGAACTCACACGTTATGCACTTGGTGGTAGTGGATATAACGTGGTTGGGGTTCTTGATATCGACTTCTCCGCCGAAGAGCTCGGACTCTGTGTGGCCGTCCGGAGCCAACTGAATGACCTTCAGCGAATCAAGGACAGTATTCAGCTTGATATTCCCCAATTCAACCCACTGGGGAATCATTCTGTCGGCCTGCAGAAGAAGAGCCGCCAGTGCGCAACTGTCAGCAGCTTCAGAGCCATATTTCTCCGAGACGACCTGGATCCAGGCCCCCTGAATGCCAAGATAGGCACCCTGCCATGACTTCATCAATTT
>DATKWL010000228.1:0-2848 GCA_035529555.1 Dehalococcoidia bacterium
TCACCTTCAAGGCGAAGCCCTTCCCTGATTTCATGCTGGAGCTAATCAAAGCAGGCGGGTTGATTGAGTACACCAAACGCAAGATAGCAGCGAACAGGAGTCGTTGATGAAATACGATATCGCCGTCCTGCCGGGTGACGGTATTGGACCGGAGGTCGTGGCTGAGGCAACCAAGGCGCTGGAAGCCATCGGACGTCGGTCTGGCCATGAGTTCGTCCTCAACTATGGAGATATCGGAGCTATATCGATAGATAAGCACGGTGTCGCCTTGACCGATGGGACGCTGAAAATATGTCAGCGCTGTAATGCTGTGCTGATGGGAGCGGTGGGCGACCCCAGGTACGACAACCCTCTGGGCAAGGTACGACCCGAGGATGGTTTGCTTGCTCTGCGCAAAGGCCTGAAGCTGTTCGCCAACCTGCGCCCGGTCAAGATGCTGCCCATGCTGGTTGACTCCACCAATCTCAAGCCTGAGGTAGTTCGAGGCGTCGACCTGATGGTGGTGCGCGAGCTTACGGGAGGGCTCTATTTCGGTAAACCCAAACGCCGCTGGCAGACCGCCAGGGGCAGACAGGCCGTGGACACCATGCGCTACTCAGAAAAGGAGATAGAACGCATAATACGCGTCGGATTCGAGCTGGCGCGGCGACGCCGCAAGAAGCTTACCTCGGTGGACAAGGCGAATGTGCTGGAGACCTCGCGTCTGTGGCGTCAGATTGCCACCGAAATATCTGCAGATTATCCCGACATCCAGTTCGACCACCAACTGGTCGATTCCTGCTCGATGAGGTTCATTCAGCGCCCCACGGAGTTCGATGTTATCGTAACCGAAAACACCTTCGGCGACATACTGACCGACGAAGCTTCCATGCTCGCCGGCTCGATGGGCATGCTGCCCTCAGCCAGCCTCGCCGGCATCCCCAAAGAAGGGACTGCAATCTTCGGCCTCTACGAGCCAATCCACGGCAGTTCGCCCAAACGCGCCGGACAGAACATGGCTAACCCCATCGCCACTATCCTCAGCGCCGCCATGATGCTGCGTTACTCCCTGAACCTGACTGCGGAGGCAGTAGCAATCGAGAAAGCGGTAGTCTCCGTCTTAGAACAAGGCTATCGCACCTACGACATCATGAGCGAGGGCATGAAGAAGGTCGGCACTAAAGAGATGGGAGACCTGATAGCTAGTAAAGTTTAGTAATCAGCCGTCAGCTTTCAGCTATCAGAGTTTCAAACCTAGCTGACTGCTGACCGCTGAACGCTGGCAGCTTGAAGCGCCTTGACTCCTACTAGCCCCTATTGTAATATCTTGTCAAGGTCGTGCTAGACGGGGAGACAGCGGTGCCCTGTACCCGCAATCCGCTATAGCGGGGTCGAATCCCTGCTCGAGGCCCTGCGCTTTCCGGGACTGTTTTCTGTTCATCGGTGATGAACATTGGGTCCTGCGCGGCAGAAAGCTATGAACCCCGTCAGGTCCGGAAGGAAGCAGCGGTAAATAGTAAATTCTGGGTGCCGCAGGTTCACCTGGTGGGAGCCGGTGGCAGGGATAAGCCGGCGGGTGCGGTTCGACAGCAGGTGCACGGCCTTTAAGTTTGCGATATTCTTTGTTTTGCCAAAAATAAAATTTCAAAACACTAGGAGGACAACTAAATGGAACTAGGTCTGGCAGGCAAGACGGTAATTGTCACCGGCGGAGGCTCTAACATCGGTCGCGCTATCACGTTCGCTTTCGCCAAGGAGAAGTGCAATGTGGTCATCGCCGATATCGATGAAGAGCAGGGCAAGAAGGTGGCTAAAGAGGCCAGCGCCCTGGGTGGCAAGGCCATCGGCATTAAGACAGATGTTACAAGCTGGGACTCTGTACAGGCGATGGTAAAAAAGACCATTGAGCAATTTGGCAAGATAGATGTCCTGGTAAATAACGCAGGCTTTGTTTCCAACAAGCTTTTCCTGAAGAAGCCCGTCGAGGAGTACGATAAAGAAATAAGGATTAACTATTTCGGCGTCATCTATTGCTCAAGGGCTGTTCTCGACCACTTCGTCGAGAAAAAGGCGGGCAAGATTGTCAATATCGCCTCCGATTCGGGTCGTGTGGGCGAGCCCAGAGAGGCGGTCTATTCCGGCACCAAGGGCGCCGTTATCGCCTTCTCCAAAGCCATAGCCAAGGAGATGGGCAGGTTCAGCATCAATGTCAATACCATCTGCCCGGGCGCCACTATCCCTGAGGTGGCTGGCACAGCGGGCAAAGACAGCATGTGGGCAGGAGACGTGACCACAGCAATGATTCCGGCCGAGACCAAAGAAAGAATTATCAGCCAGTATCCTCTGCAGCGCATGGGCAAGCCCGAGGATACAGCCAACGCAGCAGTGTTCTTTGCCTCGGACGCAGCCGCCTTCATCACAGGCCAGACACTCAGCGTCAGCGGCGGCTTCAGTATGTGCTAGTCACATTTTTCCAAACCCATAGAAGGAGAAAGACAAGGCGTGGAAGACATCAGACCTATAGACATTATGAACTACCCCTTCTGGAATCCTCATGCCTGGGATGGCAGGGAGTTCCAGATACTGGCTGCCACCATGATGAGGTCTCATACCGGGCCGGGCTCGGAGTTCCCCAAGAATATACTCACCGATACCATGAAGAAGCCCGCCCCGCGCTTGCCTGTCCCCATCCCCACCACCAAGGAATTCGTGGCCATGATGGATGCAGAGGGCTACGATAAGATATTCATCCCCGCCATCAGGATGTGGTCTCACTGGGACAATAAGTTCATCTGGAACTACACTATTGACGAAGTCCATGAGCACATAAAAGACTACCCCGACCGGCTGATACCCGTCGTGGGTTACA
>DATKWL010000229.1:0-2059 GCA_035529555.1 Dehalococcoidia bacterium
AAACGCAACGGCAAGCCATTGTCAGCCGACCCGCTCATCAGACGCAAGCTAGCTGACATAGAGATGAGATTTGAGGTAACCAGGGTGCTTTCATATCGCCTCTCCTGGATGCAGGTGCACAAGATGTTCACCCTGACCGAGGTGGCGATAACCAAGTTGCTCAGCACCGAGATGGTGTACGACCTGGCTAACGCCGGTATGCAGATACTGGGTCATTATGGGGAATTGAAGTCCGATTCCAAATATGCAGAGCTTTACGGCTGGTTTGCCCACATGTATCAGGAGGCGCCGCACTACAAGATAGCGGGCGGGACTTCCGAGATACAGAGGCAAATCCTTTCCACCCGAACATTAGGCCTGCCCAGAGGATAATCCAGCTTCTTGATAGGCAACAGCGGATTAAAGAGTAGTTTTTGCATGGCAAATTTGAAAGGTTCACCTTTGAGTAAGCCCGAAGGCAGTAAAAAGACCGAGGTTGCTGGCTGCGTTTTCAATATCGAGAGGTTTGCTATACGCGATGGCCCGGGCATCAGAACCGCCGTCTTTCTCAAAGGCTGTCCGCTGAGATGCCTGTGGTGCGCCAATCCCGAATCCATAAGCGCGGCTCCGCAGCTTTTCTACTTCGATAATCTGTGCACCCGATGCTATCGCTGCGTGGAGGCGTGCCCCAATAAGGCAACTACAAAAAGTCCCGACGGAGCCATAGTAATCGACCGCGCCCTCTGCAAAGCCTGCGGCAAGTGCGTGGAGGCATGCCCTAACAAGGCCAGAGAGATCAGCGGCAAGCTGATGACCGTCGCTGAAGTGCTGGAAGAGGTCAAGAAAGACACCCTGTTCTATCAGAACTCGGGCGGCGGTGTTACTTTCTCCGGCGGCGAGCCCACGCATCAGCCGGACTTCCTCTGGCACCTGCTCAAGAGCAGCAAGGAGTCTGGCCTTCATACCTGCCTGGATACCTCCGGGCTGGTCAAGCCCGAAGTCCTGAAAAGGATGCTGGAATACACGGATTTGGTGCTCTATGACATCAAACATATGGATTCAGCGAAGCACAGAGAGTACACTGGCGTGGATAACCGTCTGATTCTGGACAATGCCCGAATGATAGCAACGCAGGGCAAGGAAATAGTAATAAGAGTGCCCCTGATACCCGGGCACAACGATACGCCCGAGAACATCGTAGCCCTCGCCGAATTCACGAAAAGTCTGAGGATTAAAGAGGTGGATCTCTTGCCCTACCACTCGCTGGGCAAGATTAAATATCAAAGACTGGGTATGGAATACCAGTTGAACGACCTGAAACCGCATACCAAAGATGAGATAGCCAATATTAAAGCCGACCTCGAAGGGTATGGCTTCAAGGTCGGGGTCGGCTAACCTTAAGGAGGCAATCATGGATTTCGCCCTCAGCGAACAGCAGGAAATGTTGAAGAAATCAGCTTTCGATTTCTTGACCAAGGAATGTACCAAGAAGCTGGTACGGGAAATGGAGCAGGATGAGAAAGGCTATTCGCCCGACCTGTGGCATAAGATGGCAGACCTGGGCTGGATAGGCCTGGTCTTTCCCGAACAGTACGGCGGAGGCGGGCTGAGCTTCATCGAGCTTACCACCCTGCTCGAAGAGATGGGCAAGGCGCTGGTGCCGGGTCCCTTCCTCTCCACAGTGGTCGGCGGGCTGACCATTCTGAAATGGGGCAGCGAGGCTCAGAAGAAAGAGTTGCTGCCCAAAATAGCCGAAGGCAAGGCCATAGTGGCGCTGGCAATTGCCGAGTCAAACGCCACCTACGACGCATCGGGGATTAAGGCTAAAGCCGTAGCCGAGGGCAAGGACTTCGTTATCAACGGAACCAAGCTATTTGTCACATACGGTCATGTTGCGGATTACCTGATAGTCGCCGCAAGGACAACAGCGGGCAGAGACAAACAGGCAGGAATAACTGTCTTCATAGTGGGTGCTAAGAGCGCGGGGATAAGCCGCAACCTGCTCCAGACCTTCACCGGCGATAAGAAATGCGAGATAGTTTTCAAGAATGTAAAAGTTCCCAAATCGCATATTCTGGGC
>DATKWL010000230.1:0-4852 GCA_035529555.1 Dehalococcoidia bacterium
TAACGCTTGACCAGCTTTCTCAGATACTCTGGGCAGCTCAAGGCATCACCGGGGCAGGAAGCGTCAGAGCAGCACCCAGCGCTGGAGCTACCTATCCCCTGGAAATTTTCGCAGTTTTGGGCAACAAGACTGTAGACGACCTGATGGCGGGCATTTACCATTATGAAGTAGACTTACATTCTTTAGTTTGCCATGTTCAAGGCGACTTAAGACAGGAATTAGCCAAAGCAGCTCTGGAGCAGGTATTCATCGTTGAAGCGCCGGTAAACATCGTTATCTGCGCAATTTATTCCCGCACTTCATACACCTATGGCAGACGTGGCGAAAGATATGTTCACATGGAGGTGGGACATGTGGGGGAAAACATCCACCTTCAAGCTGTAGCTCTAGGTTTAGCTACAGTAGAGGTCGGCGCTTTCGATGATGAAGAAGTAAGGAAAGTTTTAAAATTGGAGGAGCAAATCAAGCCTTTGTATATAATGCCTGTGGGCAAGCCGCTGTAGATGGCCCGTGAACCATGCCCACCTGTGTGCAGAAAAACTCCAGGTCCCAAACCGCACCTTAGCGGTCAGGCTGCGTCGCCAGTTTAATAGCTTTCACCCAGCAGTTCAAAGAATGCCCTGGGGTGTGCACAGGCTGGACATTTCTCAGGCGGTTCAGTCCCTTCGTGAATATAGCCACAGTTCCTGCATCTCCATCTCACAATCTTTTCCCTTCTAAAAACCCTGTTCTTGTCGACGTTGTCAAAGAGAGCTAAGTATCTCTTCTCATGCTGGTTTTCAGCCACCGCTATTGCTCGTATCACAGCTGCTATCTCGGGAAATCCCTCTTCATCTGCTATTCTAGCGAACCCGGGATACATCTTCGTATGCTCATGGTTCTCCCCTTCTGCCGCCGTCTTCAGGTTCTCCTTTGTGTTTCCTATCACACCAGCCGGGTGGGAAGCAGTGATTCCCGCAGTTCCCCCTTCTAAGAACTTGAAGAGTCTCTTTGTCGCTTCCTGCTCAACCTGCTTCCCTATCATTCTTACACCCTCCCTTCTGTTAAGGTCCTATGCTTTTCAAGGATTTCATCTGCCAGTCTATCTAACGATTTGAAGTCCTGCTCTTCAGGGTAACCTCTTATAACAACTGGCTCAAGCATTTCTACTTTAAGGTTGGTCAGTATCCCTCTAATCTGCTCAACCGTCCTTCCTCCCCAGCCATAGGAGCCAATGATGGATGCAAATTTAGTCTTTGGTCTCAGGGCATTAACGAGATATGTGGCACCAACCACAGCAGGATGAGCACCAGCTAATACTGTAGGCGAGCCGATTACTATTGAAGCAGTGGCCAGAGAAGCAGTAGGAATACCTGGGGAATGTATATGTAGATTTTGCCCTGGTATTTTAAAAACTATGTTAATATAGTCTCTAGGGGCTTGACACATGCAGTATAATGTTAATGATAACGAAGAGTTTTGGGTGGGGAAAGCTCTTGGTTTTATGGAGTAAAAGTAGGCCTGTTTGGTCGCTGTCTGAGATTGGCAGTGGGTAGAAGCCAGCGAGTATATAGGGTGAGGGGGTGGTAATTTTGAGGGAATAGAATCAAGGTAATAAGTATTAAGACGCAGGGGGCAATTTGTGGTCGAGAGTTGCTCAGCGGCGGAGGAATTTAAATACTAAAAAATAAAAAAAGGAGGCTAAAAGGAATGAAGAAATTTGTGTTTACTATACTTGCCAGCGCTTTAGCGATAGCGCTGGTGCTTCCTGGCTGTGGTTGCCCGGCAGAAGAGAATGTGATAAAAATCGGCGTTATCGGGCCGATGGAGTATGTCGAGGGCGAACACCACTGGTGGGGCGCCGAAATTGGACGGGATACAGTCAATGCCGCTGGCGGTGTCACCCTCAACGGGGAGCAGTACATGATCAAGCTGATAAAGGCAGACTCCAACGAGATGCTCAGCCCTGACGATGCTGCCTCGGCAATGGAACGCCTGATAACGGTGGACGGGGCGGACTTCGTGGTCGGCGGTTTCAGGACCGAAGGCGTATTTCCCATGCAGGAAGTCGCCATGGACTATCAGACGATTTTCCTCGATTGTGGTGCCGCTACCGTGGAGCTCTGTACAGTAGTAGCCGATGATTACGACCGCTACAAGTACTTCTTCAGGGTGACCCCATTCTGCAACACATTTCTGGTCTCGAACACGCTGATGGAAATGGGCATGGCTGGAGGCATCATGAAAGCCCAGACGGGCATACAGAGGCCGTTGAAGGTCGCCATATGCGCTGAAGGAGCGCAGTGGGCCGACGCCATGGTGACCGCCATGGAGGCGATGATCCCTGCGAATCTGGGGATGGAAGTTGTTGGGACATGGAGACCATCGCCTACGGCCACAGAACTTACTGCCGAAATGACAGCCATAGAAGCTTCGGGTGCTGACATCATCGTGACCATAATCTCCGGGCCACTGGGCATCCCCTATGCCAGGTCCTGGGGTGAACTGGAAGTACCGGCGGCTTCGATAGGCATCAACGTTGAATCGCAGAAGGACGGCTTCTGGGATGCAACCGGCGGTTTCGGCAACTATGAGACCACCCTGAACACCTACTGTGAGGGAGTACCGTTCACGGAGAAGACCCTTGCCTTCATTGAGGCCTTTAAGGCGAAGACCGGGCAGATACCGACGTACTGTGCCGGCACTAACGATGCCATTATACTCCTGGCAGAAGCTATCGAAAGGGCGGGGACTCTGGACGCCGACGCCGTTGTTGTCGAGCTTGAAAAGACGGACTTCACAGGAAGCGGCGGCCCCATTGCCTTCACAGGTCTAGAAGATGCACCACTGGGGAATCCTCACGATCTGGTGTACGGTCCCGGCCATGCCACAGGTATCGCCACACAGTGGCAGGATGGAGTGCGGAAATGCGTCTGGCCGAACCTGATGACAGGCGACTGGGAAGGCGTATTCTACGAGGGCACCGTGATGTGGCAGGCACCGCCGCGGGTAATTGAGAAGTTGACGGCCGAGGCAGCGACAGAGCCGCCTCCGGAAGAAGAAGCGGCACCTGAGGAAGGTGCACTGTCGTTTGAAGCCGCGACGTATACTAATGAAGAGTACGGCTTCTCGGTTCAATACCCCGACAACTGGGTAGAGCGCCCAGAGCTCGTGGTGGAGACCATCGTGGCTTCATTCGGTGTACCCGCATTCGTTCCAGGGATGAGTATTAGCGTCCGTGACGCGGATGAGCCCCTGTCTGTCGATGTGATCATTGCAGCATACGAGGACGAGGGCAACGAAAACGTTGAAGTCCTCTCGCCACTCACAGAGACAACCCTGGCGGACGGTACCCCAGCCACCGAGTACAAAATAGGCTATAAGGCTGCATCAGGGTACGACATTCTTGCTTTTGCCCTCAGCGTAGACAAAGACGGCAAGCGGATCCGCGCATATGCATGGACCATAGACATGTTCTCTACTTACGATGAAGCCCTGTTTTCGGAGATAGCGCACACTCTGACATTCGAATAGCCAATCGTTTGGACCTATTTCGGGGAACCCCGGGTTGCTCCAGCCCGGGGTTCCCATGAGAAGCAGCCAAGAGGCGTCAGCAAGTAGCACTCAGATGGATAAGCTATGATTGCGGGAATTCTAGTTAATACACTGGTGAAGGGAGGGGTATATGCCCTTCTGGCCATCGGCTTTTCCCTTATCTTCGGCGTAGCTAGAATGTTAAACCTGGCACATACTGCATTCTACATGCTGGCAGCCTACGCTTTGTATACTTGTGCTTACCTACTCGGTTTGGACCCCGTTTTATCAATTGTCCTGGCGCTGGTCGTTGCATTCCTCATGTCAGTCGGCACGTATAGCTTGTTCGTCTTTTTCCGCCTGCCCTCTATCGTGTCAATTATCCTGTCTGCCGTCATTGCGCTGCTCCTAATATGGTTCGGGACAGGATTCATTCTTGGTATGGGAGGAGATGTATCGCTTACCAAGGCAGTCATCTTGTCTGTCATCTTCAGCATCTTTATAGCAGGCGGCGCCTATAAGTTGTTCATTGAGCGTATACGTGAGCATCATGTAACCGTGTTGCTGGTTACCCTTGCCCTGGCTATGGTCTTTCAGGAGTATATCCTCCTGGTGCCTGCCTTTGGCGGTCACTATCTTGGAGCGCCGAGCTTCGTTTCAGGGTACTGGGAAATAATTGGCGTCAAGGTTTCTTATCAAAATTTGCTGACACTTGGCACAGCCTTACTTGTTCTCCTTGGTGTATGGGCACTCTTGTCAAAGACAAAGTTGGGCATTGCCATCAGAGCTACAGCTCAGGATACCGAAGTGGCCAACCTGATGGGGATAGACGTCTCCAGAATACTGTTGATAGTTATGGGCCTGGCGTCAGGACTGGCAGCTATTGCCGGAGTCCTGGTGGCTCCAACGCTGGTCCTTGAACCCCACATGTGGATGCCTCCATTCATAATGATGATGGCAATCATCGTTCTGGGAGGCTTGGGAAGCATCAAGGGAAGTTTCATCGGAGCTTTCATTCTGGCGCTGGTCGAGGTTCTGGTCGTTTACTTGCTCCCGACAGGCGCCTTTCTGAAGGGGGCGTTTGCCCTCGCCGTCATGGTAGCAGTACTTGTGTTTAGACCCGAGGGGCTATTTGGCGTAGCTTTTGAAGAGGAGAGACTGTAAATTGTTCAGACGGCTGCTTAAGGATTTCCAGGGTGATGTGGTGGCCATTCCGGGCAGGCTGATAGCCTTAATCTTCCTCCTGCTCCTGTTTCTCTTTCCTTTACTCACGCAATCAATTGCGATACAGCCATTTCTCCTGCGCGTTCTTACGCTTGCCAATCTGTTTGTTATTTTC
>DATKWL010000231.1:0-4325 GCA_035529555.1 Dehalococcoidia bacterium
CCTCACCGTCCTTCACCACATAATCGCGGTCTTTCTTGAAAAGGACATGCGCCTTGAGGGCATTATCAATATAGTGGGTGAGGGCATAGTTAGCGGTGTCATAAAGATTGGGGACATGCAGCCACTGCTCCATCTTGCCCAAGCCGACCTCGGTCAGCGTGACGGCCCGCGTGCGTTCCTCCAGAATATAATCCTCACCCTGTCGCAGCCTGGGAATCAATTTGGCAAACGTATAATATTTTTGTGTTGCATCCTCAGCAGCTCCGCTGATGATGAGCGGAGTACGCGCCTCATCTATGAGGATATTGTCCACTTCATCGACGATGGCATAATTAAGCTCTCGCTGTACGCACTGGGAGAGGTCAACCACCATGTTGTCCCTGAGATAATCGAAACCGAACTCATTGTTAGTGCCATGGGTAATATCGGCCTCGTAGGCCTGACGGCGGGTAATCGGACGCAGACGCTCCAGCCTGGGGTCTTCCGATTCATAGGTAGGGTCGAATTGAAAGGCGGCCTCATGCTGGATACATGCCACAGATAGGCCCAGTGTATGATAGATTGCCCCCATCCACTGGGTATCGCGCTTGGCCAGATAATCGTTCACTGTGACTACATGCACACCTTTGCCGGCCAGCGCGTTCAGGCTTACCGGCAGAGTGGCTACCAGCGTCTTGCCCTCGCCTGTTTTCATCTCGGCAATCTTGCCCTGGTGCAGGACAATACCGCCCATAAGCTGCACATCGAAATGGCGCTGCTTTATGGTGCGTTTGGCAGCTTCGTGGACAGCAGCGAATACCTCAGGAAGCAGGGAATCCAGCGATTCGCCGCTAGCGAGATGGGCTCTAAACTCAGCGATCTTCGCCTTTAACTCATCGTTACTCAGCTTCTCAAATTGAGGCTCAAGGGCGTTAATCTTATCAACGGTGGGTTGCAGCCGCCTGAGTTCCCTCTCATTGGAATCACCAATAATGCCGAGGAACTTTTTGAACATCCTTTACCCCTACTGGAACATGGCGCCTACGGAGAGGCCGGCGTGGATGCGATGTATCGCCTCTCCTATTAAAGAATCGAGAGAAAGCACCGTGATATTATTAACCCTTTTATTATCGGGCACGGGGACGGTATCTGTAACAACCAGTTCTTTCAGCTGACTTGAGGCGATGCGCTGCACAGCAGGCCCTGAAAGGATAGAGTGAGTGCAGCACGCATAAACCTCTGTGGCACCGTAACCTTTTAAAGCTGAGGCGGCGCTGGTTAACGAGCCACCGGTATCTACTTCGTCATCCACAAGAAGAGCCCTTTTCCCGCTAACATCACCAATGATAGTTAGAGTTTCTGACTTATCCACATTGCCGATCCTGCGTTTCTCCACAATGGCCAGAGGTGCATGCAGCCTGGCAGCGATATCTCGCGCTCTCTTGCTAATGCCAATATCAGTGGCCACTACCACAAAGTTGTCCTGCGATTTTTCTTTGAAATAATCACTCAAAATATACATGGCAGTTAGTTCGTCAACCGGTATATTGAAAAAACCCTGAATCTGACCAGCATGCAAATCGACGGTAAGCACGCGATTGGCTCCGGAAACCGTTATCAAATCTGCTACCAGACGCGCTGTTATGGGGACACGAGGCTGGTCTTTCTTGTCGGTTCGGCTATAGCCATAATAAGGCAGCACTGCCGTGATTCTCCCTGCCGAGGCGCGTTTCATGGCATCAATCATTATCAGGAGTTCCATAAGGTTCTTATTGACCGGCGTACAGATTGGCTGGACTATAAAAACATCCCGCTCGCGCACGTTCTCCAGCACTTTTACAAAAATATTCTCGTTGCTAAACTCAAATACCTCAGCCTTGCCTAAGGGAATGCTCAGATAATCGGCAATAGCCTGAGCCAGTTTAGGATGAGCATTACCAGTGAAGACCTTTAACTCGTCGTACACTTTCGTCCCCCTTAAAACATAGCATCGTCTGAACCCTAACTATAGCACAAAGGAATGTGACGGGCAAACGGCTTTCCTCGTCTAATTGAAGAGTTTATGGAGACTTTAGGGGTAATGATAATTATTAGAAATTCTTAGCGCTTAGCTTCGCGCACAATCTTATTGATAACAGGGCTGATATTTCGTGAAGTGTTGACAGAAAAGTAGTTGCGCCGAATACGCTGCACCCTTGTCCTCATCCTCTGATAGATACTCCAGTCGGCGTCTGACTTATTCAGTGGGTCAACGCCCTCCACCCTTCCCTGGAGACGTTGTCGTACCAGTTCTTTAGGCGCTTGAACCCAGACTATAATAAGCTTGACTTTTAGGCGTTCGGCAATACGATACAGAAATTCCCTGTGGTATTCCACCAGGTTCGTAGCATCAAGAATAACTGAGATACTGCTGTTCAGGAGTTCCTCTATAAGGCGATAACAGGCGGAGAAAAGGCGCTGGCTTTCCTCCGCGCTATAAGCTGGAGGGGAGAAGAGCTTCTTCCGCAGCGCGTCGCTTTCCACAATAACGCTGGGCAATTGCTCCGCCAGCTTACGACTGAAGTACGATTTGCCCGTCCCCGGAAGTCCGCTAACAACGATGAAAACGGGATGAACTACAGGCTCCGGAAGCTTGCCCAGGTTTTGCTTCAGTTGTTGCGCATCGTTTATCACTTGCTCTGCATTCACCATTGCATCTCTTTTGTTGCAGTGCAAAACGAGCTACATTATCAAAAAAATAAGCAGACATCGCTTACACGATGTCTGCCTGACTCTCCATTATATTTCGCTTCTATCAAATAGAAGACGATTCAGCAATATTGTATTATTCCATGAGGGCTGGCGCAATTCCTCGCTCAACCCGGCAGTCAGTCTCCTGAGCAGGATTAACACAGAAAGAGCCCCGAAGGCATAAACTACTTCCAGTGGCTGCCCCACCAGCCAGGCTGCGAGCGGCAACACGGCAAAGGCGATGGCCATTCCCAGCGGCAGGCTCAAACTGGGAGGGCCACCGAATTTAAGCTTATCGCTCACTGTCTGGTCCTTCTGGCGAAACCTGGGAATCGTTCTTATTGCGAATCCTATTGTGACAGGTATCAAAACTATCAACATAGCGTATGTCGCCAGAGCGCCTGACATAGCCAGCCCCGTGCTGTTTCCCTTCTCACCATCGAACTTGAGAAAGACAGGCCACATCTGCCCTGCCACTGCGGTAACGCCAGCTACAGCCACCCACCCATCGCTGAAATGCAGTACTTCCCGGGCAATCAAAACAGCGATGACCCCCTTGGCGAAATCGAAGATTACACCGATAAAACCCTGAACACGCCCTACATTCCTCCAGGTAGCTATATGCATATCCTCGTACTCTCTGAGGTCTATGCCATGAAGCCTGCCCATGAGATACATCAAGGGGAACGAACCAAGAATATATGCCCCAAAGGCAAAAGCTATTTCATCCCACATTATTTTCCTCCTCGCTGTAGAAAGCGAGCGCAAGAGTACCGGGTCCAGCCTGAACGCCCATGGTGGGCGCAAAATCGGTTATATATAGTTCAACACATTTAAACTGCGAGTCTACTTGCTCTCTCAGCGTTTCCGCTTCTTTAATCACATCAGCGTGCATTATATTAACATGCACCGGCTTTCCCTTCATCCTCTCCTCCATAATATCCACCAAACGACGCACTCCGCGCGGCTTGGTCCGGGCTCTTTCCAGCATGCCAATACCATCATGAGCGAATGTAAGAATCGGATTGATTTTCAGCATTGAGCCGGCCCAGGCGGCTATCTTCGGGATTCGGCCGGCTCTTGCCAGATAATACAGTGTATCCAGCACCGCTATCATATGTACCCTGGTTATCATGGATTCAGCAGTTCGAGTGACCTCTGTTAAATCACTTCCCTTAGCAACTTCCCTGGCTGCCGTCAGGGCTATGAAGCCCTGTGCACCACCGGCGGTTCGAGAATCGACCACATTTATACTTAAATGAGGCTTTTCCTCCATCATGACCTGCTTTGCCTTGGTTGCCGAATCAAACATCATGCTTATATCTGAGCATATGGTAATGCAAACAATGCCATCAACTGAATCGGCCAGTTCTCGATAGACCTTCAAAAAATCGCCAGGTGCAGGGGATGAAGTTGTAGGGTTGCTCTTATTGGTTTCCAGGAGTCGGTAAACCTCAGTCGGAGTTATGTCAACTCCGTCTCGATAGACATTGCCATTTACAATCAGGCTTATCGGCACAATTTTGATAGCGTACTTCTCAGCTAGCTCTTTAGGCAGGCAAGCTACACTATCCGTGACAACAGCAATACGACTAATATTAGTATCTCCCTCTGAT
>DATKWL010000232.1:0-4457 GCA_035529555.1 Dehalococcoidia bacterium
GGGGCCGATGCCGAATCCCGCTATCATCGCTATATTAAACAGCCCCATGTATCTGCCCTCATGGCCGCGGGGCGCCAGCTCTCCCGCATACGCGTAAGCCGTCGGTATCACCATCGCCGAACCGACCCCGCTGAAGATACGGAAGAACACCAGCTCCTTATACGTGGGGGACCAGAAGTAGCCTGCTGCCGCTATAGCGAAAATCAGCAGTCCCAGCCAGAGGAACAGCCGCTTGCCGAACCTGTCGGACAGCCTGCCGATAATGAGCATAAGCGGGATTTGCGATATGGCAAACCCGCTGAAGGCCAGCCCGAGCCAGATCCCGCTGGCTCCCATGTCCTGAGCGAAGACGGCTAGCAGCGGGCTCACCATGGCTATCCCCGCAATGCTCACGAACAGGGCCAGCCAGACCACGACAAACGTCTTGTTTTGCAAAAAGAATCGGGCCAACCTCGGTGTCAGCCCGAATGCTGTGTTTTGTTGGTCTGTCATCGGTTAGAAGCAATCAAATAGAGTGGTAGGACATCCAGCCAGCGATACACCGTAAATAAATCGCCTGTGCTGGTTAAAAAGTATACCAGCAAGACGCCCACACCTCAACCGCTGCTTTAATCATAGTTGGACGACTGAAAACGCCCATCGCTGTTTCAGATACAAGCCCTCCCCAGTCCACTCATATCATTCGAGCCCTTGCCCCCACCCGTGTCATTGCGAACGCAGTGAAGCAATCTCACCGTCCCCCGTTAAACCCACGAGCGCGTAGAGATTGCCACGTCGTCCTCCAAGGCGGACTCCTTGCAAAGACATAGTAAAAACGCTACAGAATCTTTTGGGATGATAACATACCACAAGAAGAGATAATTTCTTCAGACAGTCAGGCCTGAATATTTGGAATACTCACCGAATCTGGTAGCGAGCGAATAGGGGTAAATCTTCAAAGTGCCTGGCAAGCGGAATTGAAATTGATTGAATTGATCATTAACTTTGTCCCACCCATAAAAGCAAATGAGGAAGAGTTCAATAACCGTACAGAAAGTGGACACTATTGTCTTCAACGATGCATCTAGCATCTCAATTACCCTAGGGCCGTAAAGGTTAATGAAGATGTGACTATCCTCGTAATTAGCCCACTCTCTTAGAGATTTGAAGTAATGGAAAAGTGACACGGGGGTGCTTTGTTTAGGCACGGATAACAAGCAGCGTTCAATATTCGGGACATGGCAACTCAACCCATATGACCAGGAAATAAGAGTCCGTGGCGCAGGATTAATGACACCTCCTTGCAGATAGAAGCATAAAGGAACAGGTAGAAGTCTAGTTGGCGGTTTAATAATCATTTCGTCTGTAAACGCGTTCAATGCAGCGTTTTGTTTCAATCTGGGACGATTATCGAAGCAACGGACGATGGCTGAAAGCCCCGTGTATATCACATAGAAGAACTGGATCAATCGCCAAGGAGCAAATTTTAAACGTTCGTACATGTCATCTGGATAGTTGAAAGCACACTCATGATACCAAGAGTTTCTTAAGTTTGTCAGAGCTCTTTTTTCGTCGAACGTATTTCTGGATCTCAATTGAGTGCAGACAGCTTTGAGTTCATTCGTGCGCGCAAGCAGGAATTGCCCGGGGCCTAGTGGTTCGTTGTCGCTACATGCACGAAGTAACGTAGAAATTGAATCTAGGTATTTTTCATGCGTATCGAGATATCTTTTTCTGAAGGCGCTCGAAATGTTTTCCATTGAGGCAAATATTATATACCCAGCCTCATGCGGGCACAACCAACACTTGTCTCGCCATTACCCCGTTGCCACCCTGCCCTGATGTGTGCTACAATCTCACGACTAAAGGGGTCAGTGATGTCAGACCTGAAATACTGGGTGGGATTCAACCGCATACCGGGGCTGGGTCGCGCCAGGTTCTCCAGTCTGGAGGGCTACTTCGGCGACCTCGAACGCGCCTGGAGAGCGGGACCTGCTGAATTAAAAGCCGCGGGACTGGACTCCAAGACCGTTGAGACCATCATCGAGCTGCGACCCAGAATCACGCCCGAGGTGGAACTGGAGAGGCTGGAGCGATTCGGGGTGAAGCCAATCACCTGCAAAGACCCGGCCTTCCCCGCCAGACTTAAGGAGATATACGATGTGCCCGCCGTGCTCTATATAAAAGGAAACATCGCCCCCGAGGACGAGTGGAGTATAGCAGTGGTCGGCACCAGAAGGGCCACCATTTACGGACGCGAGGTAACCGAGCGCCTGACTGCCGACCTGGTGCACAATAGAATCACCATAGTCAGCGGAATGGCTCGCGGCATAGATTCCATAGCGCACCGCACCGCGCTGGACTCCGCAGGGCGTACTATCGCCGTCTTCGGCTGCGGGCTGGATACCATCTACCCGCCGGAGAATGCCAAGCTGGCACAGGAGATTATGGAACACGGGGCGCTGGTCACCGAGTACCCGCTGGGAACCAGGCCCAAGGCGGAGAACTTCCCCCGCCGCAACCGCATCATGTCAGGCATGAGCCTGGGAGTGCTGGTCACCGAGGCCGGGGAGGGCAGCGGCGCTATGATTACCGCCAACCAGGCCTTAGAGCAGAACCGCGAGGTATTCGCCATACCCGGCAGCATCCTATCGCCGGCCAGCCGCGGCACCAACCGCCTGATTCGCGACGGCGCCAAGCTGGTGAGCGACGTGGAGGATATACTGGAGGAATTGAACCTGACCATGATTCCCAGGCAGATTGAGATGAAGGAGCTTATACCCAGGAATGAGACCGAATCGCTCATTCTCAAGTATATCTCTCTGGAGCCCACCCATATAGACGAGGTCTGCCGTAGTTCAAGTTTGCCCATCGCCACCGTATCCAGTACCCTGGCTATGATGGAGCTTAAGGGGCTGGTGCGCCAGATGGGCGGGATGAACTACATCCTGGCCCGAGAGTCGAAAACAGGTTACCGTTTAGGAGCTAATTAAAGATGTCTAAAAATCTGGTTATTGTTGAATCGCCGGCCAAGGCGAGAACCCTGACCCAGTTCTTAGGCAAGGACTACACCGTAAAGGCGTCGCTGGGACATGTGCGCGACCTGCCTGAGAAGGAACTGGGCATTGATATCGATAACGATTTCTCCCCCAAATATGTCGTCCTGTCGGGCAAGAAGAAGGTGGTCAAGGAGATAAAGGACGGGGCTAAAGGGGCGAAGGCGGTCTTCCTGGCCACAGACCCCGACCGCGAGGGCGAGGCCATATCGTGGCACCTGGTGCAGGCGGCGGGATTGAACAAAGCGCCCCTGAAACGGGTGGTATTCCATGAGATTACCAAGGAGGCCATCACCGATGCCTTCAAACATCCCCGTTCCATAGATAGCAGGCTGGTGGACGCCCAGCAGGCGCGGCGCATCCTGGACCGGCTGGTGGGCTACAAGCTGAGCCCGCTGCTCTGGAAACGGGTCAGGCCGGGCCTTTCCGCTGGCAGGGTGCAGTCGGTTGCGGTGAAGCTGATTGTTGACCGCGAGAATGAAATTATAGCATTTGTCCCCGAGGAATACTGGTCTATCGATGCCGAACTTGCTAAGGAGGGCAAGAAGTCGCAGAGCTTCCGGGCGGGCCTGGTGGGGCTGGCTAACGGCGACAAGATCGAGCTTAAAAACCAGGAACAGTCGCAGAAGCTGGTAACCGAGCTGGAGCATGCAGACTACGCTGTAGCCTCCGTGCAGCAGAAGAGGACAGCACGCCAGCCGGCGCCTCCCTTCATCACCAGCACACTGCAGCAGGAGGCGTGGCGCAAGCTCAGATTCAGCGCCAAGCATACCATGTCCATAGCCCAGCAGCTTTACGAAGGCTTGCCTCTGGGCAAGGAAGGACATGCGGGACTTATCACCTACATGCGCACCGACTCGACAACCGTCTCCGCATCGGCGCTGGCGGAGACCCGGGCGTACATCGAGGATAAGTTCGGCAAGGAATTCCTGCCCCTGGCGCCGCGTCGCTTCGTAAAAAAGGTAAAGGGCGCTCAGGAGGCACACGAGGCGATACGCCCCACATCGACACGCCGGGAGCCTGCCAGGATTAAGTCGTTCCTGACCTCAGAGCAGCTCAAGCTCTATAACCTTATCTGGCAAAGGATGGTCGCCAGCCAGATGGCAGCGGCCGAGATAGATACCACTATAGTGAACATAGAGGCAAAGGCGCAGAAAGAGAAATACCTGTTCCGGGCTACAAGCTCGATTATAGCCTTCCCCGGCTTCTTAACCCTGTACCAGGAAGGCAAGGATGATGATGATAACGGGGAGAAGAAGAACAGCCTTCCCGCGCTGACGAAGGGTGAACTGCTCAAGCTTCTGGGGCTTTATCCCGAACAGCACTTCACCCAGCCCCCGCCCCGCTATACCGAGGCAACGCTGGTCAAGGCGCTGGAGGAGAAGGGCATCGGGCGTCCCAGCACCTACGCACCCATCCTCT
>DATKWL010000233.1:0-9889 GCA_035529555.1 Dehalococcoidia bacterium
ATCCCAGTTGCCTCTGTTTGACCCTGCGTGCCTCTGTATAAACGCCAGTGACCCTGTTTGACCCCCATGCTCCATGAATGGTGAGAGTAAATCATCTTTTCAGGTGATATAAAAAGATGAAAGTTCCCTCTAAATTTCATCCCCAAAGGCGATTTACTTACAGGGGTAATTACCTTACCTTTAATTAAGTGTACAGATTAAAGTCTGATCTTGCGTCTTGCCCATACAGAGATGAGAAAGAGTTTTTCGCTTTATGGGCAACTTTATTTTCTTATGAAATTGATTGAGAACAGGATTGAGAAATGAAAATTCAAAATTATGGTGATTGGAGCCTTGATCTTCACCAGAGGGTGGTGGCCCAACGAGTCCCAGTCTCTGCCTCCATAGAAATAACCCAGCGCTGCAATCTAAAATGTACCCATTGCTACAACAGCCTGGCCTTGAGCGACAAAGAAGCCAGAAGCAGCGAACTCACCTATGATGAACACTGCCGCATCCTTGATGAAATCACCGCGGCTGGCTGCCTGTGGCTCCTCTACACGGGTGGAGAGATCTTTGCCAGGAAGGATTTCCTTGATATTTACACTTATGCCAAGCAAAAGGGCTTAATCATAAGCCTCTTTACTAACGGGACGCTCATCACCCCTAAGGTGGCAGATTATCTAGTCCGGTGGCGCCCTTTTTCCATTGAGATAACTCTCTACGGCCGCACCAGGGAGACCTATGAGCGAGTCACGGGCATTCCGGGTTCATACGAACGATGTATGCAGGGAATAAAGCTGCTCATGGAAAGAAGCCTTCCTCTGAAGCTTAAGACCATGGCTATTACCATTAACAAGCATGAGATCTGGGAGATGAAACGATTTGTGGAGGAAGACCTGGGGCTGGAGTTCAAGTTTGACGCCATGATCAATCCCCGGATTGACTGCTCTAAGAGCCCTCTAAACGTGCGGCTTACACCAGAGGAAGTCGTAGCGCTTGACCTGCAGGACCCCAAGCGGGTGACCGAATGGAGGAAATTTGCCAAACGATTCAACGCTCCTGCCCCTTCTGCTGTGGGATGCTCTGATCTCTACCAATGCGGTGGTGGAATAAGTGCCTTTGCCATTGACCCTTCCGGCAAGACTAGTATCTGTGTGCTTTCCCATGGTGATACCTGGGATCTGCGCCAAGGAAATTTTCACGACGGATGGAAGCGTTTTCTCTTGAAGGTGCGCAAGAAAAAGATCACAAGGCACACAAAGTGTGTGGATTGTAAGATAAAGGCCATGTGCGGTGCGTGCCCTGCCTTTGGAGAGCTGGAGAACGGAGAGCCGGAAGCCCCGGTGGATTTCCTCTGCCGCGTAGCTCATCTGCGAGCATACGCACTCGGCATTCCAGTTCCACCCAGCAAAGACTGTGAATACTGCAAAGGCGGTAGTAAATATAAAGACCTGATGCAGGTAGTTGGTTCCCTGCACCAGGGTAAGCCAATAGCTGCGAGCGAGGAGCTTTCAGCAAATAATCTTCAGGAGCCAGCTGTTAGCGATCAAGGATCGCCGCCGCGAGGTGCCTGATAACTAAAAAGGAGAAAAAACCATGAAAGGAAAGACAGCTAACCTCAAGCAAAAAGCAAAGAAGACCTATACGAAGCCAGAACTGAAGAAAGTTCCGTTGAGACCTCAGGAGTCAGTGTTGGGATTTTGTAAGAGTGAGAATATTTATGGACCGGTCGTCTCAACCTGTGCAAACGTCGGCCTAGTTTGTCAAACCCTTGGATCTTGAGGGAGCTATCTAAAAATGCAAATCCCCGAAAATGAGGACTGGTATCCAGTCCTGAATGTTTTCTCTTGTGAGGTAAATGCCAATGGCTGAACTTTTAAAAACAAAAAACAACCAGTGTTCCAAAGAGAGCGTTAGCAGAGTCTATCTTAGGATCGCTGACGTCACTATCGCTCTTACATCCGCTGATCCGAAGCTGAAACTGAGGATTGATGGGTCAATGGAGAAGTTTGTCACTAACGGAAAGGATCCTGACATGTTCATATGGGCAGCCTGGGAAAAGCTGGAAAAAGAGACTTCGGGTGATAAACTCTTCGATTCCGGTGACCTTTGGCAGCTTTATTCTGATTGCGGCTTCTATCATTTCCGCTTCACTTCCCCGGCCTCTGGGAAGATTCCGTATAAAGTGGCCCGGGTCCGGAAAGACTTCAATAAGGGCGGAGTCTTACTTCACCGTCCTTACTTTGACTGCGATCAACCAATATATCCGTTGGAATACCCGTTGGATGAACTTCTTATAAATAATTTTCTTCTTTCGGGAAGAGGAATAGAAGTGCATACAAGCGGTGTCGTGGATGCTCAGGGAAACGGCCATCTTTTTGTTGGTCACTCTGGAGCTGGTAAGAGCACGATGGCCAAGCTCTGGCATGATGAACCAGATGCGAAGATCCTCAGCGACGATCGGATCATTTTGCGGAATTCGGGCGAAAGGATCTGGATGTACGGAACTCCCTGGCATGGTGATGCAGGATTTTCCTCTCCGGAACGTGCCCCTTTGACAAGAATCTATTTCCTGAAAAAAGGACAAATAAACGCACTGCATCTAAAAAGAAAAGCTGAAGCTGTAGAGCGCCTCTTTACTTGCAGCTTTTCTTCTTTTTATAGAACTGAAGCAATTGACTTCAGTCTCGGTTTTTTGGGAAAGGTCGCCAAAGCTGTTCCCTGCTGTGAACTTAGCTTTGTTCCTGATAAACGGGTGATTGAGTTTATTCAAAAATTGGAGAATTGAGTGATGAGGACTGAGGATAAAGTAATGAATAATGGGAAATTGCAGGCCAAGCGGGAAAAATTAAAATCCTTGCACTGCCCATCCCCTCAGTCCTCTTTATTCAATTCTCGAGATTCTTTACTCAATACTCGGTTCCTTTCCCTTGTCTACAATTCCCCAGTTCCAAATCCCGATCAAAGCGCTAAATCTCGATCATTTAGTTCTCAGTACAACAGCACGTGCTCGACTCCCAGTCCGCAGAACATCAAAGAGTCCGCGACATGCTGTCCGCAACTCAGCAGCGAGCGCGTCACACGATGTCCACAGCACAGCAAAGAGTCGGCGGCACGATGTCCGCAGAACATCAAAGAGTCCGAGATGCGCAGCTTACAGCACTTATTTATTGACGTGAGCACTGAGTTTCTGCGTCGCGGGCAAAGTGTGCGATTTCAAGCACCTGGCCGGAGTATGCATCCCGCAATAAAGGAAGGGGAGACCATCACAGTAGCACCCATTGCGCCAGTCAATATCAAACGGGGAGACATTCTCCTTTATATCGTGGGAAGGAAGGTCATTGCTCATCGGGTCGTCAGCATCAAGAGCGAAAAAAGCGACTCCCAATCTCACTCTTCGGCTAATTTCGCGATTCAGTCCACATCTCATTCCCCGGCTAATTTCTCGACTCATGTATCGACTCCCTCACTGGCTCATTCCTCCGCTCACTCATCGACACAAGCATCGATTCACTCTAAGGCACTGAATCCTCAGCTCATATTTATTTTACGTGGCGATGCTTCGCTAACCTGCGATGATCCGGTCGAGGCACAACAGGTTTTGGGTAAGGTCGTCTCCGTGGAGCGTGGGGGACGCAGCATAGACCTTTACAGCCGGAGAGTGAAAATTATCCGGACGATCAGACTCTGTGCTTTTCACATCAAAAGATGGGCCCGGAATTTTTTTTATATGAGATTGCCGCGGCGCTACGCGCCTCGCAATGACAGCTAAATTGTCATTGCGAGCGACTGAAGGGAGCGAAGCAATCTCACATAAGGAATGAATGACGATATGACTGAGAACAGGATAATGTGATTAAGAATAGGACCATATGACTAAAAATATAAATAAATGAAGAATATAAAAGCTAAAAACAGCCTGGCTTTGCGCTGGACAGGTCCATTGATCCTGACCTTTTTGCTTTTCTCCGGTACGTGCGGATTGATCTATGAAATTCTCTGGATGAAGATGCTCTCGCTTGTCATCGGAAACACGGTTTTTTCAATCACTACCGTACTCACCGCCTTTATGGGTGGACTGGCACTGGGAAGTTTTCTGGCCGGAAGGCTTGAGGACAAAATCAAGAATCCGTTAAAAACTTACGGTCTTCTAGAAGGGGGCATCGGTGCCTATGCGCTGCTGGTGCCTCTTCTTATAGCAGCAACAGAACCTCTCTTCCGGTTCATATATCAGAATGTTAATCCCTCTTTTTATGGCTTCAGCCTGCTGCGTTTTCTCGTCTGTGGAATCATCCTTCTTGTTCCCACCACCTTGATGGGAGCGACACTTCCGGTTATCAGCAAATATTTTGTAAAGAGACAGACACACCTTGGCTGGACCGTAAGCAAGATCTACGGAGTGAACACCTTCGGAGCTGTGCTGGGCTCGTTTGCCGCGGGATTCATCCTCATCCCTCGCCTGGGAATCACCCTGACAATCTACAGTGCCGCTTTCCTTAACCTCGCGATTGCAGCGTGTGTGTTGATTCTCTTCAGAAATCGTCCCCATGTGGAGCTCGAGGAAAAAAAAGAGGAATTCAAGGAAAAAGAGAAAAAAAAGAAGAAAAGAGAAATAGAGGAAGAGGTCATTCGGGGACGTTGGAAGACGATCACTTTTGTGGTCATGGCCGGGATCGGACTCTCCGGCGTTGCCGCAATGATCTACCAGATTGCCTGGACAAGGGTGCTGTCGCTTTCTATCGGGTCTTCAGTCTATGCCTTCAGCTTGATTGTCACAGCCTTTATCTGCGGCCTGGCTTTAGGAAGTCTTTTCATCGGGAAATTCATTGACCGGAGAAAGCATCTGGTCCTGGGGTTGGCCGTGGTAGAAGGGATTATAGGGATATCTGCCCTTCTCGTTGTCCCTCTCCTTGGCAAGCTGCCCGTCGTGGCCGCCAAATCCGTTTTCAGCTCCATTAATTCTTTTAAGCACATCCATTTTGCAGAGTTTGGCATCATTTTTCCTCTCCTGCTTATCCCCACATTCATGATGGGGGCAGCGGTACCCATGGCCATAAAAATCTGCGCGAGGGATGTCAAACGGGTAGGAAGGTTCTTCGGCAATGTGTACGCTGCGAATACTCTCGGTGCAATTTTCGGGTCTTTTATCGCAGGCTTTTTCTTGATTCCATGGCTGGGTGCGCAGAAGAGTATTTTTTTCGCTGTTTCAATGAATATTTTTGTTGCGGTAATAATTGTCCTCCATGCTCCGACCCTCGCCATCCCCAGACGTATTGTTGGAGCGCTGGTGACTGCGGTGATAGCTGTGGTGCTATGGTACCCGATCTCCACCTGGGATACATCTATCCTAACCAGCGGCCCTTATATCTACGCTGACCTCTATAAGAATGTTTCAGTCCAAAAAGGTCTCGAGCTTGAGGCGGCAATGAAAGAGGGATATCAACTCCTCTTTTTTAAAGAGGGTCTTAACGCCGTTGTTTCCGTAAAAAAAACGACTGATGGGGACCTGGTGCTGGAGATAAACGGCAAGGCGGATGCTACGGCCAAGAGCGACGCTGCGACCCAGTTGATGCTCGGGCATCTGCCGCTCTTGCTTCATCAAAGTGCAGAGGATGCCCTCATTATCGGACTGGGGAGCGGGATGACGCTGGGGGCGGTGGAGCGGTACCCGGTGAAAGCAGTGGATGTGGTCGAAATAGAACCGGTCGTGGTGGAAGCCAGTAAATATTTCCAGGATTTTGCCGGTGATGCACTCAACGACCAAAGGGCCAGCCTCATTGTGGCCGACGGTCGCAATCATCTTGCTCTCACTCGCAAGCAATACGACGTGATCATCTCCGAACCATCCAATCCCTGGATCTCGGGCATGGCAAATCTCTTCACCCGGGAGTTTTTCGAGCTGGCGAAACGGCGCCTCCGGAAGGGTGGGGTGATGTGCCAGTGGGTGCACGCCTATTCCATGTCCTCTATTGATTTCAAGACGATCGTCCGTACTTTTCATACCGCTTTTCCACATGTTATGGTGTGGGAGGCCAGCTTGGGAGGCGATTACCTTCTTATCGGTTCCCCGGAAGATTTGAATATCGATTACCAGATGCTTTTAGGACGCCTGGATGACGAAAGCATGAGAGCCGATCTGGTGAAAATGCATATGACGGACCTTGCCTCGTTCCTTAACAGACTTGTCATCACCAAGGAGGCGATTGCTGAGTACACAAAAGGAGCCTCGCTCCATACGGATGATAACTCCCTGTTGGAGTATTCCGCGCCCAAAACCCTGCTTGAAGGTCGATCCACAGTACTCTTGGAAGAGCTCTATCACTATCGATCGAACCCTGTGAGTATGCTCCGGTCTTTGTTATCGGTTGAAATCACCGCAGAGATTCAAAAGGACTTGCTCGAAAGGTTTGAGGCCAAAAAGGAAGTCCTTCGCGGATATATCCGTTATGCAAAAGGTGCGGCACAAGATGCCATAAAGAAGTTTGAAGATGCGCTGGCCATAAGTCCAAACGATTATGACGCTGCGTATCTGCTGGCAAAGCTCAACTACGAGATTGGGGACAGCTTTAAGGACGCAGGGCGCCCGAACGAGGCAACCAAATCATATGAAAAGAGCATAAAAGCCATAGATAATTTTATCAAAGGTGACAGGGCGTTGTTATCTGGCCACTTCGATTTAGAGGTGCTTTATGCCAAGGCCAATCTTGACCTGGGCACCATCGCTCTCACGGCAAACCGTCTGGAACAGGCAGCAGTGGCATTTAAGAAATCCACGTCAGGGGAAGTGCGGTATGCCGGGGCCCACAACAATCTGGGTATTGTCTATGAACGCACAGGCAGATACGACGCAGCGGTGAATCAGTACCAGCTGGCAATAGAGCTGGACCCGAGCCTGGTTTCAGCGTACATGAATATCGGCAACACCCGCATTAAGCAGGAAAAATTCAAGGAGGCGATCGAGAGCTACCGTCAGATCCAGAAGCTGAGGCCAGACTTTGCCCTCACGAACTACAACCTGGGCGTTGCCTATTTTAAGCAGAATCAATGGGCCAAAGCCGAGATGGAGTGGATGCGCGCCTTGGAGTTGAACCCGGATTTTTCAGAAGCACGAAGCAAACTTAACGATGTTCGTGAGAAAATTAAAATAACAATAAGATGAAAACATTACGATAACGATAGGAAGTGTAGAGAGAATAGAGGAAAAAATGTCAAAAGTAAAGATTTTACCCCAAATAAATAAAGGGGCAAACGGAGGATTAAAATGATAGTGCAAAGGCATATGAAAAGGATATCAAGAGTGCGGGACAAAGGGATCTCCACTGCGGACGGAAACGAGAGAATGTCCCTATCCCCAGCGTGCGGCTTGTCCCAGGGCGTGCGTGTATGCCTTGTGGCAGCGCTCCTGATTGCCCTCCTGACCGGTCTGGCACCCAGGGCCCAGGCGGCAGTGACCGAATACCAGGTTCAGAACATTCTAGCGGATTTGAGTCTTGATACTGTGTGCAATGTTGTCAAAGTCGAGCTCACTGGCCCCGAGACTATTGAAATGATAGAGAACGCAACCGCATACTGTAGTGGCGGGACGGCAAAAAGCGAGGATAAGGTAAAGTTCATTGTTTCGACCACGGCTGAAACGCATCTTCTGACCGCATATTTTGACAACGGTGGCTACGCGTCTAATATGACGGTTACGTGTCAGTCGAGTGGGAACGAGATCTATTTCAAAGCAAAGGATGTCGGCGGAACATTTAAGATCTACCTCTACAATGCAGACCCGGACACCGGTGCCCTCATCGGAGACTACCTCGATTTCCATTCAGAGACCGTCACATTGGGTACAGCCCATATATGGACCGATCTCACGGGTCTGGAAGGCGAAATTTCCTCCGGGAACACGTTTGCATTCAAGATGTCATTCACACCCACTGATGCAACCAGCTCGGATATAGAGACGAAATTTGGGGCATATGGAGAGAGTGGAAAACAAATACTCTTCAACATAGATGAAACTATAGCGGCGCCCCCGGCAACTACCACTCTCGGCGATGGGGCTGACCCAACAGACTCTACTGCTGCTCCTGGCAGCGCTGACCAATATCTTGATCAGTTTACTTTTATAGCGAGTGCCGACACCGATTCTGTTGACACCCTTACCGTAACCACTGCCAATACCGCTGCCATTGCCAGTATAGAGATTTGGGATAATACTAAGAGTACCCAGTATTTTGCAACGGTTTCTGATCCTGGTGGAGACGACACCTGGGACTTTAGCGGCGGCACGGCAATTCCTGTAACTACCTCTGAAACTCCCTTCAGGGTTTATTTTACTGCCAAAGATCATTCCCTGGCAGCAGGAACCTATGCGGTTACCGGCACTGTTACTTCCTTTAGCTGCACTAACTCTCAATTAGGCACTGACACCGACAGCGCCACTATCACAGTGGATAATTCTCCTCCGGCTGATGCTACCTGGGGAACCATTACTCCCGGTGATACTCAAGTTGAACTCAATTGGACCAATCCTGGCACTGATTTTTATAGAGTGATGATTTTACGAAACACCGTTTCAATAACCGATGCCCCCACTGAGGGAACGGAATATGTTCAGGACAATACAATAGGCGCAAGCACGGTTCGGTATGTTGGAAGCCTTGAAACTTTTACCGATACTGGACTTACCAACGGCACCGATTATTATTACAAGATATTTGCCTATGATACTTCTATAAACTACGCTTCCGGAGCCGGCACCGGCCCTCATATAACATCTAACTGCGTTTTTACCTACCGGAATAAGATCAGCATTCTTGGCACCGAGGTCTATGGTACCTCCAATCTTATAGATTTCCCTGTTCTTATCAGCTTGACCGATAATAATTTGAAGCATACCGACTATGACGGCCATGTCACCAATGCCGACGGCTGGGATATTATCTTCAGAGGCTCGGACGCAAGCCAGCTGGATCACGAGATTGAATACTATGATGAGGTAAACGGGGTCCTTGTCGCCTGGGTGAGAATCCCCGTTCTGTATTATGATGATGGGACAAACACGGACATTTACATCTATTATGGAAACGGCTGCATTTCTTCTCCCACAGAGGATCCGGCAAACGTCTGGGATGACAATTTCAAGGGCGTGTGGCATTTAAATGACGGCACCTCTACGGAAAGTGGTTTCTACACGGATTCATCGGGCAACCAGCACGGTACGCTCACCGACTCCGATACAGACTCGGTAGCCGCCGGTGGAAAAATCAGCGGCGCTTTCGATTTTGCCGGTGACGATAACGATGACTTTATCGAGATAGCCAATTTCTCGCAGCATCTAACCACTGCAATGACGATCAGCGGATGGGTGCAGCCAGCGAGCAGCGCTCCTGCTAATTTTGATGGATATTTTGGTATTCGTAATGGTGACGCAGATCACTCGTTCTATATTCTGCAGAAAATGGGCACCACTGACCTGGAGTGTCGATTTCGAGATAGTGTGGGCACCTCCGCACATGCGGCAAACATCACTGCAGCGGTCACTGGTGGGGCCTGGTCGTATGTTGCGCTGACGTACGACGGTGATACTCTTATCAGTTACAATGATGGAAATTTCGGAAATTCAAATGAAAATGCGACAGGCTCTTTTTCCAGTGATGCCTACCCTTTCCGTATGGGTACCGAAGGGGGCGGAAATGAGCTAGACGGCACCCTTGACGAGGTCCGCGTCTCCAACATCGCCCGCTCGGCGAGCTGGATCAGGACCGAGTACAGCAACCAGAATGCTCCCGGCAGTTTTTATACTTATGTCTCTGGGGATGAGGAGACGGGCTTTCTTCCCATTTGCAACTATTCCTACCGGAGGTCGATTGTCATCGATTATACAAAAGTCGGCACGGATAACAGCGGTACCCTG
>DATKWL010000234.1:0-6056 GCA_035529555.1 Dehalococcoidia bacterium
CAAGCCGCCAGCGATATCCTGCGCCAGGCGCATCCATTCATAGGTAAACCTTGTTATGTTAAGTTTAACTACATTAGCCAGCATCGGGTTGATGGTGTAAGCCCCGGAGTTCGTCTTATTGCCCTGGTATGAGCATGCCAGTGAACAAGACCAACAGGTCTCCGCCATGCTTGTCATCTCCGCCAGTAAATCTCTGATATACGGCGATTTCTCCACACCGTTGTTCTCCGCCATCCAGTAAGCGGCGCCTGTTACCACATCGGCAAGCCCCACCTTGCAGCCACCGTAGTTACTCCTGTGGAAACCGGCAAAGGTCTCCACAAGCTGACCAGTGAAGTCAAACTCGCCGCACATAAACACCCTGTCCCAGGGCACAAAGACATTGTCAAAGACTATCAGCGCCTCGCCGCCGACAATGCCGTACTTAGCATTGCCCGGGTCTATCTCGCCATCGAGTCTTCGGGTATCGTTAGTCTGCCTGCCGAAAATCAGTGTGATGCCCTTGGCATCAACCGGCACGGCGAAGCAGACAGCGTAGTCCTTGTCCTCAACGCCCATAGCTCTGGTGGGCATGGCAATAATCTCGTGGGCATTGACTGTGCCCGTTATATGAGCCTTGGCACCCCGCACTACTATGCCGTCGTCCTTTTTCTCGACCACATGCACATATACATCGGGGTCCTGCTGCTGGTGCGGCCTCAGGCTCCTGTCGCCCTTGGGGTCAGACATGGCGCCCGCCAGCATCAAATCGTTGTCTTGCACATATTTCAAGTACTTCTTGAACTTCTCATGATAGTTCGTCCCGTGTTTCTTATCTATGTCATAGGTGGTGATATAGACAGCGTTGAGGCCGTCCAATCCCACACACCTCTGGAAGCAAGTGGCTGTCTTTTGACCCAGAAGGCGCATCATCTTCACCTTGTTGACCAGGTCGTCTATACTTTGATGAACGTGAGTGAACCTGTTAATCTTCTCACCGGTCAGATTGGAGGTAGCGGTCATTTCTTTCTCGAACTCGGGGTGCTTCGCCAGTTCATAGGTCATCGCCGCCGCGATGATATGAGGCTGGAACAAAGGGTAGTCCACCACATTCTTCACCCTCTCACCAAAGGCATAGACCTTTGGCTTCAGCTTTCTAAGGCTCTCTATGTATTCTTTACCCGATTTCATTGCCATATTAGTACCTGCCTTTCTCTTCTCTTGCAACCACCATCGTAAGTACTCAGTTGCCAGCCCTCAGCTTTCAGAATAAATCGCTTACTGACCGCTGCAGGCTGAACGCTAAATTCCATTCTTAATTTTACACCTTTCAATTAGCAATTTCTGTGACTTTACTTCTGTTCTGTATAGTCGTAGAAGCCTTTGCCCGTCTTTCGTCCCAGGTGCCCGGCTCGAACCATCTGCCTCAGCAACAGCGGCGGACGATACTTCGGGTCGCCGTACTCCTTATATAAGTTCTCCATACACGATAAAAGAGTATCCAAGCCGACAAAATCAGCTAGTTGCAGTGGCCCCATGGGATGGTTCATGCCCAGCTTCTTGCTCTTGCGGCGGTGCTTCAGCTCTGCTACCCTTTTTCTCTTATTCATATTCTCTGCCCAAGTCATGTGACTACCCGAAGCATTTGAGTCCCCCATCGAGATTTATGGGGGACTCAGTAAGAAATCGTAGGCGTATTCGATTGTGGGTTCTTCCCACGAGTCCTGGGTAACGCAGACGGTTAGGATTTACTATCGGGGCTTCCGCCCTTTTTGTTATCTCTGGTTGCCCTAAGAAATCGCTCTAGTCCACTCTAATTACAGCAGCATCGCCCTGTGCTAAACCTCCGCAAATGCCGCATGCGCCCAGGCCGCCGCCTCTTCTTCGCAGTTCATACATCATGGTCATTAAGATACGAGCGCCGCTTGCTCCGACTGGATGGCCAATGGCTATAGCACCCCCGTTGATGTTAGTCTTCTTCATCAGTTCTTGCCATTTAGCTTCATTGCCATCTGCCATTATTTTGGTCGAGACCAGCGGCATTGCGGCAAAAGCTTCGTTCACTTCGATGACAGATATTTCGTCCAGACTTACCTTGGCTCTGGCTAAAGCCTTCTGTATTGCGATTCCGGGGACTGCTGACAGCTTGGCAGGTTCCCTGGCGACGCTGGACACAGAGAGGATGGTAGCCAGTGGCTTAAGACCCATCTCCTCCGCCTTGGACCTCTTCATTATTATTATCGCCGATGCTCCCGCATCCAATCCGGGAGAATTTCCGGCAGTAACGGACGGACTGCCATATATGGGCTTGAGTTTTGCCAGACCTTCCAGCGTTGTATCCGGCTTGGGGAAATCATCCTTGCTAAAGACTACGGGAGGCCCTCTTTTCTGCGGAACCTCTATGGGTATCAATTCATCCTTGAATTTTCCGGCTTTCTCGGCTGCCTGATATTTCTGTTGAGAACCCAGGGCCCACTGGTCCAGCATTTCTCGTCCGATCCCGTACGATGCCGCACCCTCGCCCGCATCCTTTGCCAGGGAATTATATCCTACGTACATTATGGGATTAAGATGATCTACCATCGTAAGTGGCGTTAACCCCAGTCCCCAGCGATGTCCATTAACCACCACGGGGGTATTGCTCATATTCTCTGCCCCCACGGCCATGCAGGTTTGAGCTTCGCCAAGCAGGATAGACCTGTATCCCAACTGGACGCAAACCAGAGATGAGCAGCAAGCTCTATCTACAGTGAGAGAAACCAGATCATTTGGTAAGCCTGCCTTTAGCAGAGCCTGTCTCCCGAGCACATTGTACAAAAGAGCTGCTTCCGACTGTATGCACATCCCGTAGTAAAGCTCATCTATGTCGCTACCCTTCATTCCCACGCGCTTCAAGGATTCCTTGATTACTGTAGCCCCGAGTTCTGAACTGTGCACCCCTCGTAATACCGATCCAAACTTACTGAATGGCGTTCTTACTCCGCTCACAATCACGACATCATCTTTTTCAGTCATCTTCCACTTTTCCTTTAATTAGAATTCAAATATTTCGGAGATGGGTTAGCGATAGTTAAACCACCCTCTGCCCGACTTTTTACCTAATCTTCCCGCTTTGACCAGGTGCACCAGACTTTGGGGCGGTCTGAACCGTTCCCCGTAAACCTTGGCCAAACCTTCACATATTGGCACTTCAATATCCAAGCCCGAGAAATCAGCTAGCTCAAACTGACCCATGGGATGACCGAGAGCCAGCTTGAGTGTCTTATCTATATCCTCTTTTGTGGCAATGCCTTCTTCTAATATCCTGTAGCACTCCAATCTCAGAGCCAGAAGCGCTCTTGTGCTGATAAATCCCTGAGAGTCCTTACATACTACTATCTCCTTCCCCAACTTTGTGGCGAAACCCCTGATCTGCTCGACAACGCTGTCCGCGGTCTCCAGCCCCTTAACAACCTCTACCAACTTCATCATGACAGGTGGATTGAAGAAATGCGTGCCGACTACCCTTGAAGGATTCGCTACTACCGAAGCAATCTCTGTGATGCTGTTTTGCGAAGTATTTGTGCCTAATATGGCCTCTGGTTTGCTCAGAGTGTCAAGCTTCTTGAACATTTCCTTTTTCAGTTCCAGAATCTCTGGTATGGCTTCTATAATTAAGTCTGCATCTTTGACAGCTTTCGGAATGTCAGTAGTGAAAGTTATCCTGGAGAGAATAGCTTGCTTCTCCTGTTCTGTGATCTTCTCCTTTTTTACCATTCGGTCCAGTGACCCATCTATTCCGGCTTTTGCCCGTGCTAAGAACTCATCTTTTATGTCGTTTAAGCTGACATCGTAATGCGCCGTGGCTGCAACCTGAGCTATCCCGTGTCCCATTGTTCCTGCGCCGATTACTGCTACCTTTTTAATCTCCATTTTTTTCCTCCTTACCAGATAGAATATCCACCATCGACAACTACTATTGCACCAGTCATATAGTCAGAAGCTTGTGAGGCAAGAAGTAAGGCCGGCCCCACCAGTTCTTCCGGCTGGCCGAATCTTTTGAAAGGTATCTTAAAGTCTAGAAATTTTCTATGTGCCTCATCGTCTTGTTGTCTCCTTGTCAGTTCGGTGGCGATCTGCCCGGCCACGATGCAATTGACATTAATATTGAAACGCGCCCAGTCCAACGCAAGAGCCCTAGTCATCTGCGCGATCCCTGCTTTTGCAGCACAGTAATGTATGGAAAAAGCCGTGGCCATCTGTCCATATATAGACCCCATATTGATTATCTTGCCCTTCTTCTGCTTGATCATCACTTTCCCAACAGCCTTGGACATCAGGAAAACCGATTTCAGGTCGATATCTATGACCCTGTCCCACTCCTCGACAGTTACGTCGAGAGTTTTATTCAGCGGTGCAATTCCGGCATTATTAACCAGAATGTCTATTCTGCCGAATTCGTCCACTACCTTTTTCACCAGATTTTCGACCTCATCCTCCCGGGTAACATCGGTCTTGACGGCCAGGGCGCGCCGACCGAACTTCTCGATGTCCTTGGCCACGGCCGCGATCAGCCCGTCGTCAACTACGACGTCGCAAATAGCAACATCAGACCCAGCCTCAGCAAAAGCTCGAGCAAAGGCCGCACCTATGCCCCGCCGGGCCCCAGTAATTAACGACACCTTGCCTTCCAGTGAGAAACTGGGTAAGCTCATCTTTTAACCTCCTTTATTTACTGGTAAAAAATTTGTTCAATCTGTTGTTGTTGGCAGGGATTTTCCATTTCGATTCGCAGTGACGCCGTCTTAATGCAGCTTGCATAGCAGGTTTTATGATATACCCGCGGCATCCGATTGTCAATGCTGACCAGAAGCTGACAGCAGCCCCCATAATCCCTGCACCCAGCACAGCTATGTTTTTTACTTCCATCTAGCGAGCTCTCCTGCTTTATTTTCAAAAACTTAAATGCATAGCCAGCCGCCATCCACAAATATAGTCTGGCCAGTGATATAATTCGACTCATCGGAGGCCAGGAAGAGGGCAGTGCCCACTATCTCCTCCGGTTGGGCGAATCTCTTCAGAAGGTTTTTGCTTTTGAGTTCGTCGTATATTCGCTCATTTCCTCTCAAACCGGCGGTAAACTCAGTCTCTACATAGGAAGGGCCTATGGCATTGACCAGTATATTGTGCTGGGCCCATTCTGCAGCCAGCACTTGAGTCAACGATATGATGCCTGCTTTGCTGGCACAATAGGCTACTAGTCGAGGCAAGGCTACCTCTCCACCGACCGAGGTCATGTTGATGATTTTGCCGCTCTTCTGCTTGATCATAACATTGCCCACGGCCTGAGCGCAGAGGAATGCTCCCGTAAGGTTGGTGGCGATAATCTGGTCCCAGGCATCCTTGCCGGTATCCTCGGCGCGCTTCCATATCGGGCTGATGCCGGCGTTGTTGACCAGAATGTCTATTCTGCCGAACCGCCTCACCACGTCGTCCATCACCTGGTTTATGCTGTCCATGCTGGTTACATCCATCTTCATTGCCACTGCTTTGTGACCTTGCTTCGTAAGCTCATCAGCCAGACCCTTTGCCAGGTCTTCCGAACGACCGCACACGATAACAGTGGCACCTTCTTTGGCATAACCAATTGCGATAGCTTTGCCGATGCCCTTGGTAGAACCCGTAACAATGGCGACCTTGCCCTGCAATCTCATTGCGAAGTCTCCTGTAAACCTCTTGCGGCGCGAACATAAGGGGAACCAGACTCTTGAAGCGGCAATCGGTAGAATCCGAGAAATTCCGAAGTCATGCTATGGGAGTTCTGCCTATTGATAACTTTGGTGGAGCTGGGGGGGCTCGAACCCCCTACCTCTTGAATGCCATTCAAGCGCTCTCCCAAATGAGCTACAGCCCCACACTTGTTATATGTTACTATAAAAACCTAGGCCAAGCAACGTCTCACAAACCCTGATAGGGCGGGTTTGAAACCCTCCCCTACAGCCCAACTCAAGTTGCGCCACTTAGTTAGATAAAGTACAATATTAAAACGTTTTCCGGGAGGGGTCATGGAAAAGTACCGTAGTGAACAGATTCGAAAT
>DATKWL010000235.1:0-3431 GCA_035529555.1 Dehalococcoidia bacterium
GTGCGCTACGGTCCGATAATCAGCGGGGAACGCGCCGCCGGCCGCGGCGGCACAGGTACTGTGATGGCGTCCAAGAGCCTCAAGGCTGTGGTAATAGTAGCCGAGCGAAAGGAAGACATCGCGCATCCCGCAGAGTTCAAGAAGCTGGTACAGGAGCAGGTTAAAGCCATGAAGGCGGGGCTGGGCTACGGCGTATTCAAGGAATACGGCACTGTGCAGGGATTGGACTACTTCTATCCCGTTTACGGGTCTATCCCCATGAAGAACTGGCGATACGGTGAGATGGAGAACTGGCCTGAGAACATCGGAATGTGGCCCTACTCCAAGATTACTGTAGACCACGTCGGCTGTTATGCGTGCTCGCTTAAATGCGGAAAAATCAGGAAAGTGCCCGACGGTCCTTATAAAGGGCTCACTGTGGAGGGGCCGCAATTTGAAGGCGCCTGGGTTTTCAGCGGGCCCACCGGATGCACCGATACCAATGCGACACTGGTCTGCAACCACATCTGCGCCGAGCAGGGGCTGGACGTGATAAGCACCGGTAACAGCATCGGCTTTGCCTACGAGCTTTTCGAGAAGGGCATACTGACTAAAAAAGATACGGATGGCCTGGTGCTGAAATACGGAGACCCCGAGCCCATGATCAAGCTCGTGGAGAAGATTGCCCGTCGTGAGGGATTGGGCGATATCCTCGCTGAGGGTGTGAAAAGAGCTGCCGCACACATCGGCAAGGGTGCTGAGCAATATGCCATGCATGTCAAGGGGCTGGAGACGCCGGGTTACGACCCGCGCGCTCGTAAAGCTATGGGCATGAACTGGGCCTTGAGCAACATGGGAGCAAACCACAACTTCGGCTGGCCGCAGCAGGAGATCGGCGACCCCAAGCCTCGGCTTCTGGACCCGATTCAGGACGAGGGGCAGGGGGATGTTATTAAATGGAACCATGATTCCACCGCTGCACTGGAATTGTCCGTAGCCTGCATATTCCCCAGCCACCATTTGCAGTTGTACGACCATGAGCTGATAGGAAAGATGATGGCAGCAGCCACGGGTGTGCCCAAATTCGCCGATGTGGATTATCTGTTCTTTGTGGGGGAGAGGGTATACAATCTGGAGCGCTGCTTTAACGTACGCGATGGATTCAGCAGGAAGGACGACAAGCTGCCCAGGAGATTTCTCACCGAGCCTTTGATAGGCGGTGTTCGCGACGGCGAAATAATAAGGACACCGGAAAAAATCATTGACCAATACTATGAGCTGCGGGGATGGGATAAGAACGGCATCCCCACAAAGAAGACGCTGGTGAAGCTCGGTATTGGGGATGTTGATAAGGACATCGCCAAGTTCCGCAAATAGAGTCGAGCGCGAGGAGATAATATGAGAGAAGCAGTCCTGGTCGGCGAGAGGAAATTTGCCATAAGAAGGGCGCCAAAGCCGACACTGGATAAAGATGAAGTCCTGATAAAGGTGCACTGTTGCGGGATATGCGGCTCCGACCTGCATACCTATATTCTGGGGATGCCCGGAAGGTACGGACACGAGTACGCCGGAGACATTGTTGCGGTGGGCTCCGAGGTAAAAGGCTGGAAAGTAGGCGATAGAGTCACAGCCGAATCTGCCTGCTCCTGCGACGAGTGTTACTGGTGCAAACGCGGTGAAATGGGGCTCTGTGAGACCTTTCTGGAGAGGTGGGGTGACACTGTCGGAGGCTTTGCCACCTACACCAAGACTAAATACAAACAGCTTCATAAATTGCCTTCAGGGTTAAGCTACGAGGAGGCAGCTATCACTGAGCCAACCGCTGTGGCACTGCATGCGGTCCACTTGTCAGGGATGCTTACAGGAAATATAGTTGCAGTCCTCGGCCTGGGCCCCATCGGGCAGCTTGTAGCCAGGCTGGCTAAGATATCGGGAGCAAGGGCAGTCTATGCCTCGGAGACCAGTAAATCCAGAATCAAGCTGGCTAAGGGTGCGGTGGACGAAGTCATAGATGCCAGAAGAGTTGACCCCGCTGCTAGAATCCTTGAACTCACTGATGGCAGAGGGCCCGACCTGGTATTCGAATGTGCCGGGGCTGTTGCGCCGACAATGCAAGCTATGACTATGACCAGAAAAGGCGGCACAATCGTTATCGTGGGAGTTAGCATGAATCTGGCTGAAATTATAGTGGGCAGCATCGCGCTGCGGGAGCTGACCATTAAGGGCTCCATGCTTTTTAACCCGGGTGAGTACGGCCTTGCGCTCAGCCTAATCGGAGGAAAGAAAATCGATGTCGCCCCTTTGATAACAGATGTTTTGCCTCTCAAGGATATCAACAAAGCGTTTGAGAAGGCTGCCGGCGGAGAGGGCGGCAAGATATTGATAAAACCATAGGTATTGAGAAATGAGAAGTAAAGCCATGATGCCCACGACTGTTCATCTGCCTCAGCTTGCCTGGTATGGTAACGGCGAACTTGAGATACATTTCCCGCCTACATGGGAAGTGGACATTTGCAATATGAAAGGTTACCGCAAGAGGGCGCTGAGCAAGACGGGTTTCCAAAAGGCGTTCTCGAAGCCCATCGGCACCAGGCCGATAAGGGAGCTTGCCCGGGGCAAAAAAGAGGTGGCGATACTTTTCGACGATATGACTCGCCCTACCAGGGTCGCTGAAATCGTACCCTATGTACTTGAGGAGTTGCGAGCGGCGGGAGTTGCCGACGAAGGCATAAGGTTCATCGCTGCTGTGGGCGCTCACGGCGCTCTCAACCGACTGGACTTTGTCAAGAAGCTGGGCGAGGATGTAGTATGCAGGTTCCCGGTATTCAATCATAATCCCTATGAAAATTGTACCTTGCTGGGCAATACCAGCAGAGGCACTCCCATATATATCAACAGCGAAGTGATGTCCTGCGACTTCAAAATCGGCATAGGGGGCATACTGCCTCATCCTCTCACGGGGTTCAGCGGCGGGTGCAAGATTATCCTGCCCGGCGTTGCCGGAATCGATACCATGGAGGCTAACCACAGGACATTGCTGATAAATGCGCTCACCAAAGGCGAAGACCCGGCGATAGGGCTGGGCATGTACGAAAACAATATCATACGCCTCGATATGGCTGAGGCGGCGAAAATGGCAGGGCTGGATATCAAGATAGACGCCGTTTTCAATCTGCACGGCGAGACTGTGGGGCTATTTGTGGGCGATCCTGTCGCAGCCCACGCTGAAGGTGTAAAATTAGCCAGGGAGGTCTATACCACTAGGCCAGCCCCGGGCCATGACATCGTTATCCTGAACGCCTATGCCAAAGCCAACGAGGCCGTCCTGGCGCTTCCCATAGTACCGCAGGTGCTCGGCGAAAGCGGCGAGCTGGTGCTCATCGCCAATGCGCCGGAGGGTCAGGTAACGCACTATCTGGTCAGAAGCTTCGGTAATAAGTATGGCGGCAGGC
>DATKWL010000236.1:0-3131 GCA_035529555.1 Dehalococcoidia bacterium
TTACCACTTCTCCTGCTGCAATCTGGCGATGAGCCACTTCCTCAGCCGCTCATCCAGTTTACCTACCCAGGACTCTATCTTCCTGATATCGCCGCTGGCGATTGCCGCCTTCTCTTCAGGAGTAAGGTTATATTCCTTCAACGCTTCGGCGGGATTCTCTGCCAGTCGAGCTAGGAAGGCATTGTCTGCGGCAGCCCTGTCCAGCACCGCCAGCACTGCCTTAACAGCGGACACCTTAAACTCGGGTATCTTCGCCGACGGGTCAACCGCAGGGTTGGTTATCACATTTACTGGCGATTCCTTCCAGTGGAAAGCCATGAAGGCAAGCCCCGGCGCCGTCCTATCCGTAACATGCACAGGTGCTTCTATCTTGCCCCGTTCCGAAGCAAGGGCGATCATATCGCCGTCCACGATGCCCAGTTTCAAGGCGTCGACAGGGTGGATTTCAACTGCACCGCTGGGACAAAGTTCATTCAGCACCTCAGACCGACGGCTCATGCTGCCGGTGTGGTAGTGTTCCAAAACCCTCCCTGTGGTAAGGATGAGCGGATACCCTGCAGATACCGACTCCGCCGGAGGCTTGTATTCCACGGCATGGAATTTTCCCAGCCCGCGAATAAATTTGCCCTGGTGAAGTTGTGCAGTACCAGGATGGTTCTTATCTGTGCAGGGCCATTGCAGCCCGTATTTATCCAGTCGGTTGTAGTGAATGCCTCCATATATAGGGGTCACGGAGGCAATAGCTTCCATTAGCTGTTCAGGTTTCTGGTAGCCGAAGCGATAGCCCATCTTTTCGGCCAGCAAAGTTATAATCTCCCAGTCCGCCTTGGCCTCGCCGGGAGGCTCGACGGCTTTTCTCACTCTCTGCACCCGCCTCTCGGTATTGGTGAAGGTACCATCTTTTTCAGCAAAGGCGGCGGCGGGGAGAATGACATCGGCGATGACAGCCGTCTCTGTGGGGAATATGTCCTGTACCACCAGGAATTCCAGGTTGGTCAGGCTTTTACGGGTGTGTTGCATATCAGGGTCGGTCATGATGGGGTTTTCTCCCATGATATACATCGCCTTAACCCCGCCCTCCAACGCACCATGTATCATCTCTCCCATTGTAAGCCCGGCTTTTGCTGGTAGAGCGCTGACACCCCATGCAGCCTCCACCGCTCTCCTTTTCTCCTGGTCGGTAACCGCCTGATAGCCTGGGAGGACGTTAGGCAGGGCTCCCATATCGCAGGCACCCTGAACGTTGTTCTGGCCTCTGAGCGGGCTCAAGCCGGTGCCCTCCCGTCCGATATTGCCAGTCAGCATCAGCAGGTTGGCCAGACTCTTAACGTTATCCGTACCCGTGGTGTGCTGGGTTATACCCATGCCATAGAGCACAGCGGCCTTCTTGGCACTGGCGAAGAGACGGGCAGCTTTCACAATATCAGCCCTGGAGACGCCCGTTATCTGCTCGGCCATCTCAGGCGTATAACGTCTGACAGTATCTGCGAGTTGCTCGAAGCCTTCAGTTCGTTCCTTGATGAACTTCTTGTCGTGCAGGTCTTCTGCAATAATTACGTTCATCATAGCGTTGAGCAGGGCCACATCCGTTCCGGGCTTATGGCGCAGGTGAACGTTGGCTAATTTGGAGAGGTCAATGACACGGGCATCGGCAACGATGAGCTTCGTGCCCTTGAATTTCACCGCCTGACGGATGACTCGCCCGATAACAGGGTGGCACTCCGTGGTATTGGAACCTATCACGAAGAGGAGGTCAGCCTTGGCGAAGTCAGCGATTGAATTGGTCATCGCTCCGCTTCCGAATGCTTGGGCCAGACCGGCCACTGTGGGGGAGTGTCAGAGACGGGCACAGTGGTCTATATTATTGGTACCGATCACCGCCCGGGTGAACTTTTGCAGAAGGTAATTCTCCTCGTTAGTGCACTTTGCTGAGCTCAACACCCCGGTGCTGTCGGGCCCGTATTTCTCTTTTATCTCAGTGAGTTTCTTAGCGACGAGGTCAAGCGCCTCGTCCCAGGAAGCTTCACGGAATACTTCTCTGAAGTTACCGTTAACCTGTATGTCTTTGCCCTTACCCTCTTTTCTGATTAAGGGTTTGGTCAATCTGCTGGGATGGCTGATGAAGTCAAAACCGAAGCGTCCCTTGACACAGAGGCCACCCTTGTTGACGGGGCTCTCTCTATCGCCCTCTACATTGACGATTTCGTTGCCCCTGATGCCAAGATTCACAGAGCAACCGACGCCACAATAAGGGCAGATAGATTTGACATGGCGTGTCGGCTGTTTGTACTTTTTGGGAATGAGGGCGCCAGTCGGGCAGCGAGCCAGGCACTCGCCGCAGGACTCGCAGATGGAATCATGTATCGGCTTGTCGCCGAATGTGCTCACCTTGGCATCGTAGCCACGGTATGCCAGGTCGATAGCACCCACGCCTGTTATTTCCTGGCAGGCGCGTACACATCTGCCGCAGAGGATGCATTTGTTATGGTCTCGGTCGAAGGCAGGATGGCTTTTATCTATCGGTAACACCCTTGTACCCTTGCGTAATTTGTCAAAGTGCTCCTGCTCTATACCAAGGTAACGTGCTATCTTCTGAAGCTCGCACTGCTGGTTTTTGGCGCAGGTAAGACAGTCGGCGGTATGGTTTGCCATTATCAATTCCATAGCCATTCGACGTGCCTGATTTACCTTGGGTGTCTCAGTATGCACTACCATCTTGTCCGCTGCCGGAGTGGTGCAGGAACTGACGATGCCGCGCATACCCTCAATCTCGACGACACAGAGCCGGCAGGCGCCGTATGGTTTCAAATCGGCGTCATAGCAGAGGGTAGGAATATATAGGCTGGCACCCAGCGCTGCCTCCAGCACAGTGACCCCCTTCGGTGCCTCGACCCTTGTACCATCGATGGTAAGGGTAATGGTGTCTACTTTTGTTGCCTCGGCTGTTGTTGATGCAGTCGTAGTCATCTGAATCCTCCCTCTTTAAGCCTTACCGCCTACCGGCACAGGCTCCGCTGGAGCAACTATGGGTTTCCCTGACGAAACCTCAACCGCGCTGAATTTGGCTGGACAAACATCCAGACAGGTCCCGCACTTTATGCACTTGTTCTGGTTAATTACATGCACCATTC
>DATKWL010000237.1:0-7382 GCA_035529555.1 Dehalococcoidia bacterium
AGATCAACGTTCATGCCATAAAAGGTCCCGATCACCGTAGCGGGTATAGCGATAGTAAACACAATGGTGAGCACGGCAAGGATTCTGTTGGTTCGCTCCTGGCTCATCAGAAAGTCTGTATCCTTGTAAATATCGATGGTCTCCTGGCATTCATCCAGGTTGCTCCACAATCGGGCGATATGGTCGTTAATGTCGCCGAAGTACACCTTCAAATCCACCTCGGTGAAACGCTGGGCTTTCCGCTCCAAATCAGTCACCACGCCCTTAAGAAGCCCGATGATACGGCGTTGTGAAGCGATATCACGACGCAGGGTGGCGACATCATGGGAGACCGTCACCTTGGTATCGAATACCCCGTCCTCTATTGCATCGAGGTTGTAGAGCGTTTTGTTCACCATGGGGAAACAATAGTCCACCAGCATATCGGCAATGCGGTAGACGAAATAACCGGAGTCCTTGCCCAGATATTCCTCACAGGTCTTGGTATTCTGCTGACAGTTGAGAGGCAGGTTGGCAAGCGGTTTCAACTCACCGTTGTGTACGGTGACCACGAACTCCTTGCCCAGGAAGATTGCTAACTGGCCGGGGCTGGTGATGCGAGTGCGATGCTCAAAAACCGGGAAGTGCAGTATGATAAAAAGGTAGCTTTCGTACTCGTCGATTTTGGGAAGCTGCACCTTGCTCAGACAGTCGTCCAAATCAAGGGGATGGAAAGGATAGGTCTGGGCAAGCGAATCCATCTCCCGCCTCGTGGGTCGCTCTATATTCACCCAGGTGAGATTTCGCCATGTAACGGTGGTCACGGTGGGTTCTCTCTTTGCTGCGTTTGATGCAGTGCCACCGCTACCGCCTCTGCCCTCTAAGGTCGGCCACCTTCCTTTAATTAGCGAAAAAAGATTGCCCATATAGCCAGAATCATATCCCTTGACTTCCCAATCATTGGGCACTTCAAAGACCGCGGGGCCTGCTTTGCCCTTTTGCACCACATGTCCTGCGCCTCTCCATAAACGACTGAAAAAATTACTCATGGCATCTTATCTCGAAGAAATGTATGCCTCCGCAGCGATGGCAGCAATGGCGCCGTCTCCGGCAGCAGCTATCACCTGTCGTATTGAGCCTGCTCGGATATCGCCCGCTGCAAAAATCCCCGGCACTTCGGTTTCCATATTACCGTTGACAGGGATAAATCCGCCGTCACTCAGAGACAGCAACCCTCTCAAATATTCGATATTAGGTTTCAACCCCACAGCAATAAAAACGCCGGAAACAGACAAGTTCGATTTGCCTCCGGTTTTCACATTTCGCAGTTGCAATTCCCTGACCTGGCTATCTCCCTTTATAGATTCGAGAACTGTATCCCAGATAAACTCCATCTTGGGATTAGCCAGAGCCCTCTCCTGAAGAACCTTGGTGGCTCGAAGCTGGTCGCGGCGATGGATTACAATCACCTTAGACGCAAACTTGGTGATGAAAAGGGCATCGTTTAGAGCAACATTGCCACCACCCACTACAGCCACCACCTCATCTTTGAAAAATGCCCCGTCGCACATAGCGCAATAAGATACGCCCCTGCCCCTGAACTCCTCTTCACCTGGCACATCCAGCTTGCTGTACTCGGAGCCACCAGCAATAATAACCGCTTTAGCTCGATATTGCCCTTCGCTGGTTTTCAATATTTTCTCCTCGCCGCGAACCTCTATTCCCTCCACCTCGGCGAATGCTGTCGGCAGGTTGTATTTCTCCGCCTGCTGAGACATCAAGGATCCGAGCTCAGCCCCTGAGATACCCTGTGGGAAGCCCGGGTAGTTCTCCACCCATTCAGCGTTTAATATCTGCCCGCCAAGGCCTGCTTTCTCGATAAGCAGGGTATCTAGTCTCGATCTGGCGGCGTATATACCGGCACTAAGCCCAGCAGGGCCTCCTCCAATAATAATCAGTTGATAAACCTTGTCCACCACCTTAAACCCCTATTTGTTTACCGGGTAAATATCAACCCTTGTCGGTCAGCAAAGCGTCCAGGTTCTTCTTGAGCTCTGCTTTGGGCCGCAGGCCCACAATTTGATTTACCGGTTTGCTGTCTTTGAAAAACAATAGAGTCGGTATGCTGCGGACGCTATATCTAGTTGCTACAGCGGAGCTTTCATCCACATTAACCTTGGCAAATCCCACTTTGCCTGCATATTCCTTAGCCAGCTCCTCCACTATCGGAGCGATATTACGGCACGGCGCACACCAGGGAGCCCAGAAGTCAACTAAAAACGGTGTCTTCGCTTCCAGGACAACTTTGTCAAAACTCTTATCATCCACACTCTGTGGCTCAGCCATGAAAACCTCCAGAACCTTAGCTATAAGGTAAATTTGCTCGGGAATCGCACGGGCTAAGTCTTAATGAACTCCACCACCTCATGCTGCACGACCCGCTTTGCCTTTTCGATGGCATTCTTTATCGCCTTGGCATTGCTGCGTCCGTGAGCCACAACTACATTGCCGTCGACTCCGAGGAGATAGGCCCCCCCATACTCGGTATAATCCAGCGTGCTGATGACCGAATGTAATAACGGATTAAAGAGATTGGCCGCTTCACTCAGCTTGGGATTTCCGTCCACTGCCTGCCACAAACTATGCAGCAGCATTTCCCCCAGGCCCTCGCCCATCTTCAAAAGCACGTTGCCGGTAAAGCCATCTGTTACAAGTACATCAGCCACGCCTTTGGAGAGATGTCGCCCCTCCACATTGCCTATAAAGTTAATCTTCGCTTTCTTAAGTAATTTATACGCCTTCTGCACTTCCTTATTGCCCTTTGACTCCTCTTCCCCGTTCGAGAGCAGAGCAATCCTGGGCTCAGGTATGCCGTAAACCCTCTCCATATAGACGCTGCCCATATGAGCGAATTGCACCAGCATATCAGGCTTGCACTCGGAGTTAGCCCCTATATCCAGGCAGAGGATTGGGCCTGCCGGGAAACCGAAGACAGCGCCCAATGCGGGGCGGCTGATGCCCTTCTTCTTACCCAGAATCAGGGTAGCGGCAGTTACCACTGCGCCCGTATTTCCCGCAGAGACAAATCCAGCGACCTCCTTGTTTTTGAGCAACTCAATTCCGACAACAATCGAAGAATCCCTTTTGCTCTTAATTGCCGCCACAGGGGATTCTCCCATCTCTATAATCTCGCTGGCAGGGGCAATGATTAAATCTACGTCCTTATATCCACATTTCTCAAATTCTTCCTGCAAGACATTTTCAGGGCCCACGAACACAATATCTATTTCATCATCCTCCTTGAGTGCTTCGAGCCCCCCTTTTATTATCTCTGTCGGAGCATTGTCGCCGCCCATAGCGTCCAGTGCAATTCTTATCTTCTTATCCTCAACCTCGGTCTTTTTTTTCTCCTTCTTCTTACCCATTCTCTATCCTTTCTCCCAGGTCGCAGCGCCCACCCCAGCAGGCAATTACCCTGTCATCGAGAGATAACTGTGCCACATCGCAAAGGAGAGGACATGCCTGACATTCAAAGGAGGACATACAATAGTGCGCCTCGCTCATCTCAAATCCCTTAAAGGAACTGGCTTCGCTGTTACAGGGTACTTCCTCACGAGCGATGAGTGCAGCTCCAAAAGCCCCTGTAATCTCATGATGAGGAGGTATGATAAGCTTGGTGCCCAAGCTTTCCTCCAGCGCCCGAATAATGCCTTTATTGAAAGCTACTCCTCCTTGAAATACGATGGGTGGCTGTATCTCTTTACCCTGGCCGACATCGTTCAAATAGTTGCGCACCAGGGCCTGACACAGCCCGCAGATTATATCTTCTACCTGATACCCCATCTGCTGCTTGTTTATCATGTCCGACTCTGCAAATACAGTGCATCGCCCCGCGATGTGCACCGGTTTTCCACTCTGAAGCGCTAGCTCCCCGAAGTCTTCTATTCTCATATTAAGTCTCGACGCTTGCTGGTCGAGAAAACTACCTGTGCCTGCAGCACAAACCGTATTCATGGCAAAATCGACGACCATACCATCACGGATGACAATAAACTTGGAATCCTGCCCACCTATCTCTATGACAGTACGGACATCCGGGACATAATGAAGGGCAGCCATAGACTGAGTAGTAATCTCATTCTTGACCACATCAGCGCCCACTATTACCCCTGCCAGGTAACGGGCACTGCCTGTGGTGCATACTCCACGGATCCTGACATCAGCGGGAATCTGTCCCTGAAGTTCCCTGAGCCCTTGCTGTACTACAGCAACTGGCCTGCCCTGGGTACGAAGATAGTTATAGGCGATGAGCTCTGCCCTGTCGGTGACCAGGGCACACTTGGTAGTAACCGAGCCAACATCTATGCCAAGATAGACATCCATTGTCCTTCTTCATCCTTTGAGTCATCGCCGGTTATTTGGGCACAGCGCCCTCTAATCTCTCTTTTCTAGCGTAATATGCCCTTTTCCTCGCCTGAATCGGGATTCTATCCCCTGCTATCGATTATGTTTCGAGCACAGCTCCAGAACAAAAGGGCTATACCTTCCCTAATTTCGCCCTAGTATAGATAGAAACAGCCAACAGGTCAAGCTTTTCAGCTTGTAAAAATCTCACAAGATTACTTAACTTTATGTTTAGTTGTCTAATGTACAAACAATTGTCTTCAGCTCACAGCGTTCTCAATATGCTCCAGACGAGAGAGCTTATTGTCAGGCTTCAGCTCCACAGCAATAACATCGATGCGCCACGATTGAGGCAAGCTGCTGCAGTTCTGCAGGTAAATATTTGCCAAAGCAATCAGTTTCTTACTCTTAACAGGTGTAATAGACTCCTCCGGGATGCCGAATTCCGAGCTTTTCTTAGTACGCACCTCCACAAAAGCAAGGCACTCGCCCTGCTTTGCGATTATGTCAATTTCACCCTCTCGACAGCGGAAATTTCGCTGCACGATTTTGTACCCGCGTTTTTTCAGAAAATCAACAGCCAGCTTCTCCCCGAGAGCTCCGATTTCCTTACGTTTAAACAGCATATTTTTATTCATTAAAGCTCATCCCGCTAAACTATCACAATACGTGTGTGTTTGAAGCGTAGGGGCACAGCCCGCTGTGCCACTACAATATATAATTCTTACGATAGCTTTTGCAATGGTGCCAGGCTGAAGAGAAACCTCTTTATCCCCGCATCGCCCTTGAAGGCGATGATGACCTCGTGGTCGCTGCCGGAGGCTGTGCAATTGACTACAATGCCCTCGCCGAACATGGCATGGCTCACATGTTCACCTGCTTTGAGTGGTGCTACCGTGGGCGTGGCGACTACAACTTTGGGCTGAAGGCTAGCTGTTTCGACAGACCTCACAGCAGGAGAGGTCGTCAAGTCCAGCGGAATGTCTTTGAGGAAGCGCGAGGGCGGGTTATGGGCGCTGCTGCCCATAAGGCTGCGGCGTAGAGCATAGACCAGATAGACCTTCTCCTTGGCTCTGGTTATCCCCACATAGCATAGACGACGCTCCTCCTCCATCTGCTCAGGATCGGGCAACGACTTGAAATGAGGCAGAACACCCTCCTCCATGCCCACGATGAACACCACAGGGAACTCCAGCCCCTTGGCCTGGTGCAGTGTAATAAGCGTCGCTGCTTCCACCTTCTCGTCGAGTTCATCCACATCGGAGACCAGAGCTACTTCCTCCAGAAGGGCAACGAGCCCTTCTCTGGGCTTGAGGTCGCGGAATTCGGCAGCCACCGTGCGCAGCTCCATGATGTTCTCCCACCTCTCCTCACCATCTGCGCCCTCCAGTATATACTTCTTATACCCTGTTTTATCCAGCACAAGGTCAAGCAGGTCCACCAGGCTCAGTTCCTCGCTTTTGGCGATAAGCTCATCAATCATCTTTATGAAGTTGCTCAGCGCCTGGCTGCTTCGAGAGGCAATTGGGGACTCCTCTCCACTGGCGATGAGCTTGAGGGCATCGTAATAGGGCAATCCTTTTTGAGTCGCCCATGTCTCAAGTTCGGCGATGGTACGCTGCCCTATGCCTCTCACCGGCACATTTATTACACGAGAGAGGCTTATGAAATCATAAGGATTGTGCATTAGCCTCAAATAAGCGACTACATCCTTGACCTCACGCCGTTCGTAGAACCGTGTGGCGCCCACCAGCCTGTAGGGAAACCCGTAGCGGACAAACTCCTCCTCCAGGGCACGCGACTGGGCATTGGTGCGGTACATGATGGCGATGTCGCCCGCCTTCCAGCGGCGGCTTGCTATCAGCTTCTCCACCTCGCTGACCACGAAGTGCGCTTCCTCTTGCTCGTTATAGGTCTGAGCCACGGTAATTGGAACGCCTTCAACGTTCTCCGTCCACAGCCTCTTCTTCTTTCTCTTCAGGTTAGGGGCGATGACATGGTCGGCAGCCTTCAGAATAGTCTGAGTAGAGCGATAGTTCTGCTCCAGAAATACCACCTTGACATCAGGGTAATCGCGCTCAAAGTCCAGGATGTGCCGCAAATCCGCCTGCCTCCAGGAATATATCGACTGGTCGGGGTCACCGACCACGCAGATATTGCGATACTTCCCTGCTAACTGTTTGGAGATGATATATTGCGCCAGATTGGTATCCTGAAACTCATCTATCATCACATGCAGATAGCGGGATTGATATTTTGCCAGGACATCGGGCTGGTTGCGGAAAAGCTGCACCGTCCTCATAATCAAATCGTCGAAATCAAGGGCGCTGGCCTCAGTGAGAAGCTCTTGATAGCGCTCGTAAACCCGGTGCACCACCTCCTCGTAATAGCTACCCACATGGCTGCGGTATTCCTGAGGTGCAAGCAGCCCTGACTTGGCGGCAGAGATGGCTGTACCGATGGCTCGCGGCGGGTATTGCTTGGGGTCCAGCCCTATCTGCTCGATAGCACGCTTCAGCAGGCTGACCTGGTCGCTATCGTCATAGATAACATAATCCTTGCTTATGCCGACATGCTGAGCCTCCATGCGCAGGATGCGGGCGCAGGTGGCATGGAAGGTGCCCAGCGTCAAACCTTCCACAGTGCGTCCCAGCAGGTGATAGACCCTCTCCTTCATCTCGCGGGCTGCTTTGTTGGTGAAGGTAACCGCAAGGATGCGATAGGGGCTAATGCCGCAGACCGTTATAAGATAAGCTACGCGATGTGCGATAACGCGAGTCTTGCCCGAACCGGGTCCGGCCACGATAAGCAAAGGGCCCTCAATGGTCTGTACAGCTTCCTTCTGAGGGGAATTAAGTCCAGCTAAAACATCCATAGTTGATTCTCGCAAAACATTAAGCAACATACTGATAGCTGAAGGCTGAAAGCTTCACAGCGGCATTAATAGGTGAAAAAGGGTTTGTCCCTGGTGATGACGGTCTTTTCCTCAGCCAACTGCT
>DATKWL010000238.1:0-4283 GCA_035529555.1 Dehalococcoidia bacterium
AGATTTGTAAGGAGTTTGGCATACCCCTGCTCGGCGAGATACCGCTGACCCCGGACAGGAAGGCAATTGAGCAGGCATTTGACCGGATTGCCTCAAGCCTGGACGGGGCAAAAGCCGTCATCCTGAAGGAGGACATCGCCACGAGACTGATCAGAGAAGGGAAAAGGCAGCTGTTAAAAGCGGCGGTTAGGAGGTTGCCTTGACCGACGAAAATCAAAAGACAGTTGCCGAAACCCTGATAGACTTCGCCCTCGAGGACAAGGTGGAACACCAGGCGGTCATGGCCAAATTGCCCGCCGATAAGCTGGCGGCAGTCATTGGTAGAAAGGGGAAACTGATTGTCGACGGTGAGGAGGGGGGCGTATTCATCATCAGGATGACGCCCTATGGCATTCTCAAGGACAATTCCGACAGCGACATCAGGAACGAGATCCTGATGACCGATACAACCTTTATCGACATAGTGATCGGTGACCTTGACCCAAAGACAGCAAGGGCCAGGGGCCAGGTGCTTTTCAGCGGCGAGAGAAGCCTATATGATGCTGCCGAAATCATGGATATCTTTGAGAAGTGGCTATTAACCAAGCTGAAGCCGGTCGCCCAAAAGATGCTGAAAAGCCTAGCGAGAGGAAAGTAGAAAGTGCTGGCTGAAATTCCCTATGCAGTGTTCATTGCCGCGGCCATTCTGGTCGGACTCTGGTGCTCGAACATATTCTATGACCATAAAGTTCCACAGTACCTCTCCCGGAAGATCGGACATATGGCCGGAGGCACGGCGCTGCTGCTCTGCGCCTTGCTGTTTGATTCGTGGCTGTGGCCGTTAATCCTGTCGGTAGGCTTCACGGCATTACTCCTCGGCGCCAGGTTTATCAAAGGCAACCTATTCAGGGGAGTCGGCGGCGCCGGGAGACCGGTAGCCTTTGCCGAGGTCTGGTTCCCCGCAGTATCTGCGGTCAGTATCGCGGTAGGGTGGGTGTGGCTAGGAGACAGGTGGCTGGCCATCCTGCCGGCTCTTTTTATGGCCTATGGCGATGCCGTGACCGGCCTGACCAGAAGCGTGGTCTACAACCGGGAGTTCAAGGGCAATATGGGCAGCGTGGCCATGCTGGGCGCCTGCCTGCTGCTTGCCTGGTGCTTTTATCAACCGCTCTGGATCGGTGTTGCCGGCGCCGTGGTCGCTACCCTGGCCGAGAGGTTTACGCCGATGTCGAAGGGGTTCTGGGATGATAACTGGAGCATAGTTCTGAGTTCACTGCTGGTTATGACTCTATTGTTACCGTTATGAAGATTCTATTAGTGCAACCAGATGAAAGAATTTTACCTGGACTCAATTTTGGAGGACTGATGGTGCTAGAACCAATGGCCCTCGAACTCCTCGCAGGTTCTATCCCTGAGCATACGGTCAAGATAATAGACATGAGGATGGCAAAAAGCCCTTTGAGTTACTACCTGAGTGAATTCAAGCCAGATGTAGTAGGGGTTACAGGCGTGACTGCTCTACATAACTCAATGCAAAATATAATAACCAGGTCCAAAGCATATGGCGCTTTCACAGTAGCTGGAGGCTGTCACGCCTCCTTCGCTTATCGACAATTCTATGATTTAGATGTTGTAGTAGTTGGAGAAGGAGAAGGCAGCTTCAGAATGCTTATCTCAGCCTTGGAAACCAATTCATCTCTGGAGGAAGTCCCAAATTTGCAAATTCACAAAGATAATGAGTGGGTGCCAACCAAGCACGTAGCACTGGACGAATGGCCTTTGCCCAGAAGAGATTTGGTGGAAGGTAACAAGTATACCCTCTTTGGAAAAGACTTTTTGGTAATGGAAGCGACCCGAGGTTGCCCCCACCGATGCAAATTTTGTGTGACACCTCATCTATTCAAAGGGAGATACAGGGTCAGGCCAGTAGAGCAGGTCGTGGATTACATTGCTTCCAAACTTCAGCCGATAATATTGTTCCCCGATAGTGATTTCCTCGCTTCCTCTAAATATGCTTGGTCATTACTGGAGGCGATTAAGAGGTCAGGGTTGAGGAAGAAGTACATGATAATGGTAAGGTCGGATGAGATAACCGCTGAGCCTGAGTTGATAAGAGAATGGGGCAAAGCCGGACTTCTGAGTGTATTTATAGGGTACGAGGGGATAGACCAGATACAATTAAACAAGTTCAACAAGGATAATTTAATCTCCAATAATGAACAAGCGGTGTCTATCTTAGATGAATGTGGGGTAATCTCAATAGGCACTCTAATCGTTGACCCATCTTGGGAAGTAGAGGATTTTAGGAAGGCCAGGGCGTACTCTAGAAAGCTTGAAAGCGATGTCACACTTTTCAGTATATTAACTCCGTTCCCAGGGACTGATATCTTTCCGGAATACGAAATCATCGAAGACTACCATAATTTCGATGTGATTCATCCCGTCGTAAAAACTTTCCTGCCCCCAACGCAGTTTCAAAGGGAATTTCTGAAATTAGCCAAAGCTACTATCAGTGACCACTCATTTAAACTAGGAAGGAAATTAGTAAAGCACGGCTTGCTCAATGTCATACCTAAAGTTGTGTTTGGATTAGCACAATATATCAGGAAAATGGGTAACACCGAAGGTTACAAAACCCATGAGTAAGGTAAAAGCCCACCTCTGGACCCTGCCGCGGTGGTTTGCATCTCCGTTTTTTGGTAGCAATCTACTTCTCGGCGCTGTCTTCGCCGGCGGCATAAATGCCAACGCCTGGATAGGGCTGGCTGCCGGGCTACTGGTGATGGCGGGGGGCCATTCCTTCAACAGCTTTCTCGATTACTCCTGGACGGGGCTGGATAAAGGCGAGATTGAAAATAGGAGCGCGGAGAAGGATTACTGCGGCGGCCAGAATATTATAGAGGCCGGTATTGTTACCCCCAGGGAGGTATTACTGAACGCGGTCGGCTGGTACGTGCTGTCGGCCTTACCGATTATTTACCTGGCCGTTAAAGTCGGCTGGCCCATCTTGCCGGTCTGGGTTCTTTCCATGCTGATAACCTTCTGGTACTCAAAGGCAAAGTTCAACTGGACTCACGAACTCGCCCTGTTTATGGGCGCTGGTCCCCTGGCGGCTCTTATCGGGATGTATTCCGTGACGCCGACTCCGGAGTGGTGGATAGGGATAGTCGCCGGCGCCCCCGCCGGCCTGATCCTCTCTTTCGTCGGACTGCCGCTGGACGAGTATCCGGATGCGGAGGCCAACCTGAAAAAGGGAGTCAAGTCAATAGCATACAAAGTATGGCAATATGATATCGATTTAGGATTTTATCTCTTGACCTGGATTATGTTCGTCTATCTCCTGCAGGTGTTCCTGATAGCCGTTGGCATCCTGGCGCCGCTGACCTGGCTCACCTTTGTCCTGGTGCCCATGTTCATGGCCGCCGTCGTTTTCCTCAAAAGAGACTTCAGGAAGGCAGCCGGCATCCTGGTAATCATAGGCACCTGCTATCCGGTACTTATGCTCTTAGGGCAGATATTTGGGGGCTGAAATGAATAGTCCGAAAATTATTTCGATTGGGTTCGCTGTTCCGGAGAAAAGCTATACCCAGGAAGAAATGTTCCAGGTGCTCGGATACCCGCAGCGCTTCCAGAGGTTTTTCAAAGAAAGCGGGATTGAAAAAAGGCATCTCTGCATACCGCCAGACGAAGCGATGAAGGCCAGCTGGCAGCAGCAGCAGGAGGCATACAGGGATTGGGCCGTCAAACTCTCCCTGCAGGCGATAAACGAGTGCCTGGACGACAACAGCGCCGGGGATATCGCCTGCGTCGTCTACGGGAGCTGCACGGGGTTTGCGCCCGGCCCAACGGTGGCCCATTACCTGGCTGAAAAGTTAGGTCTTAAACCCTCCACCTATTACACCAACATAATCGGCCAGGGATGCGAGAGCGGCTTCCCCGGGCTCCGGAGAGCCTATGATTTTGCGGTGGCCACCGGCAAAAAAGCCCTGGTCGTCAACTGCGAGCTCTGCTCATGCACTTACTACCCCGATTCCGGGGATAGACCGGATCCTGAGAATCACTATGAGCTGCTCCGCAGTAATGCCCTCTTTGCCGATGCCGCCTCCTGCGTCCTGGTAGGGTCCGATGAAGACCCGCGGTACCCGGTCATCATCGACATGGAGACATATACCAACACCGATTTCATTCACGACCTCGGCTATACCTGGCGCGATGGCCGGCTGAGGGTCATGCTATCGCGGCGGGTACCGGAGTTGGCGCCGCAGGTAGTTAAGCCGGCGGTAGACGCCGTGCTGCAGCGCCAG
>DATKWL010000239.1:0-3023 GCA_035529555.1 Dehalococcoidia bacterium
GCGACTGGGGCCTAAACATCATTTATTTTCTGAGTACACTGACGAAGCCTAAGGTAATTAACTTTCACACAGTCATTCCTCAGCCTTCCCAGGACCTGCGCCATGCGGTACGTTTATTGGCGGACAATGTTAATGGTATCATCGCGATGACACATCGTTCCAGAGGTATCCTGATTGAGGATTACGGAATATCTGAACAGGGCATTAGGGTCATTCCCCACGGAATCCATGACGGAGCTTATACTTCTAGCAAGCAGGCCAAGGCTGCCTTGGGCTTTTCGGATAAGACCGTTCTCTCGACATTCGGGATGTTGAACCGGGGTAAGGGGCTGGAGTATGTCATTGAGGCGCTACCGGCGGTGGTCGAAAGATACAAAGACTTCGTCTACATCATCTTTGGGGCCACACACCCGAATATACTCAAAACGGAGGGTGAGACCTATCGTAATTCCCTCATTGAGAAAATCTATGTACTAGGCCTTGCCGACCACGTAAAGATGTATAACCACTACTTCCCGCTGCCGAAGCTATTGCAGATGTTAAAGGCAACGGATATATATATATCTACCTCGCTCGACCCGAACCAGGCAGTCTCTGGAACCCTCTCATACGCGCTTGGCATGGGGAGGCCTGTCATATCGACTGCCTTTGCCCAGGCCACGGAAGATGTGACCGCTGATGTTGGCATTCTGGTTGATTTCCGGAATCCACAGGCCTTTACCGATGCCATCAGCAGTTTTATGGGGGATAAGGACAGGCAGATTAACCTCAGCAAGAATGCTTATTTCAAGACCCGCGGCTGGACGTGGCCGAATGTGGCTATCAAGTATGCGAAGTACTTCTCTGAATGTGCTCCCGATCTTGTCGAGGTAGTAGAGCGCAAGAGTTTTCCACGGGTCAAACTTAGCCATCTGGTACGCCTTACTGACAGATTTGGTATTGTTCAATTTGCTAGCCTTTCAAAGCCTGATTCAACATCAGGATATACCGTGGATGATAACGCCCGGGCACTGATGGTAGTGACTCTTTGCTACGACAGACTTCGGCACGGGCTGCTCAGCCGGTCTATCGCCAACAGGGAGAAATTACTGAGGCTGACAAATATCTACCTTGACTTTATTTCGCTTGCCTCAAGGGCCGATGGATACTTCAATAACTATTTCAATCTTGATAGGACTCCGGATGACAAATTCAACAGTCAGGTTAACCTCGAAGAGGCGACTGGTCGAGCACTCTATGCCCTGGCTTTGACTTCGGCAATCGGTTCGATACCGAGAAAGTTCAGGGAGAAGGCGTTCACTATCGTGCAAGAAAAGGTTAAGAAGAACACCCCGTTTCAATCGCCCAGGGCAATCTCTTGGTATATAAAAGCTCTATGCGTTTTGTTAGAGAAGAATATTGAGATTCAGGAAATCGATTTGACAGGGGCAGTAGGGGAACATTGTGATAAGCTCCTGTCATTGTATGAGAGTGCCAGCTCTCCCCAATGGCGATGGTTTGAGCGCTATTTTACCTACTCCAATGCGCTTCTGCCGGAGGCTTTACTCCAAGCTTATCGGGTCACAGGGAAAGACAGATACCTTTCTGTAGGGAAAACCACTCTTGATTTCTTGGTAGAAAAGACTTTCCGTGAAGGGATATACATGCCGATAGGGCAGGATGGCTGGTATTATAAGGATGGGGAACGTAATCATTTTGACCAACAGCCGGAGGCGGTGATGACCATGGTGTACGCACTTAAGGTCTGCTATTCAATCACCGGGGATGAGCATTACGGAAGACTGATGTACCGGGCCTTTAACTGGTTTCTGGGGGGCAATAGTATAGAGGCCATCATGTATGACCGGACCACAGGTGGGTGTTATGATGGTGTCGGGAGGCAGAATATCAATTTGAACCAGGGAGCGGAGTCGACAATTTCATATCTGCTGGCGCGGCTTGCCTTCGTCTAAAGATGCTGGGTGACCTGTCATGCGGCAAGGCAAATCTAGGATAAAGGTGGATAAGAAACAATCTGTCACAGCGGCACTAGTGGTGGCTCACCCCGATGACGAAACGCTCTGGGCCGGCGGCACGGTGTTGATGCATCAGGGCTGGCAGTGGACAGTGGTCTCGCTCTGTCGTGGAGGTGACCGTGACCGGGCACCGAGGTTCCTGCGGGCTGTCCAAGAACTGGGCGGCATGGAGAAGATGGGCAACCTGGATGATGGGCCAGAGCAGCTACCTCTCGATGAGACCGAGGTGCAGCAGGTACTTCTCTCGCTATTGCCATCAGAGCATTTTGACCTCATCCTGACCCACAGCCCCTATGGGGAATATACCCGGCATCGTCGCCACGAAGAAACCAGCCAGGCAGTTGTTGCTCTCTGGGAGAAAGGTCTTATCGGGGCGGACGAGGTGTGGATGTTTGCCTATGAAGATAGCGGAAAGGGTGGCGGGGATGACCTGCCCCGAGCCATTAAAACAGCTCATCTGATGGTTCACTTGCCTGAGGAAATCTGGTGGGGAAAATACCGTACCATTACTGAAATATATGGCTTTGGCCCTGAAAGTTATGAGGCTCGTATCACTCCGAGGGAAGAGGCGTTCTGGTGCTTTCGTTCCCCCGTCTCGTTTCAAAAATGGCTAAGCACTGAAAGGAGGAAGCAATGAAAGTATTGGTTCTCTACGAGTATCCCTCTCCCCCGGGGGGATTGGCTACTCAGGGGGATTTGCTCTACCGGGGACTTAAAGAACTGGAGGTGGATGCCTACCCGGTTAATCCCGAGTCTGCCCAGGAGAAGGAGTGGTACTACCGCTGGTTCCAACCCGATGTGGTTGTGGGGGTGGGTTACTGGGGGCACACACCAGACCTGGTGCTACATCCTCAGCGGTATGGCGTCCAGGCGGTGCCCTGGCTGGTAGCTGATGGCTATGTTGTCAATTATGAGGAAATTCTAGATGCCCTGCCTCTTATTTTGACTACGTCACAATGGGTGAAGGAGGTCTACATTCGCGATGGTCTCAGCGGTAAAAGCATAGAG
>DATKWL010000240.1:0-3149 GCA_035529555.1 Dehalococcoidia bacterium
CATCGAGGGGCTGAGCCCCGCCATCTCTATCGACCAGAAGGGCGTCAGGCGCAACCCGCGCTCCACCGTGGGCACGGTAACCGAGGTTTATGACTACCTGAGATTGCTGTTCGCCCGAGTAGGGCATCCCCACTGTCCCAAGTGCGGCCGCGAGATTACCAGCCAGACGGTGCAGCAAATTGTGGACGCCATTCTGGCGCTGCCTCAGGGCACACGCTTCATGATAATGGCGCCCCTTATCAAGGACCGTAAGGGAGAGCATCAGGCGCCCTTCGACGATTTGAGGAAGGCGGGCTATGTCAGGGTGCGCGTGGACGGCAAGCTGCACGACCTCTCCGAGGAGTTTGCGCTGGACAAGAATAAGCGTCATACCATCGAGGCAGTGGTAGACCGCCTGGTCATCGGGGAAGGAGAATACACAAGTCGCATAGCCGATTCTGTGGAGACGGCGCTGAAGCTCGGCGCCGGCGTGGTTCTGGTCTCGGTGACGGATGGCGAGGAGCTGCTGTTCTCGGAGCACTTCGCCTGTGTCCACTGCGGGATAAGCATCGGTGAGATAGCGCCTCGCAGCTTCAGCTTCAACAGCCCTCACGGAGCCTGTCCCGCATGCACCGGCCTGGGGGTGAAGCTGGAGATAGACCCCGCTATGGTGATGCCCAATAAAGAGTTAACCCTTGCCGAGGGGGCAGTGCAGCCCTGGGCCAGGGCGAGCACGGTCAGCCCCTGGTATTACAGTATGCTTAACTCGGTAGCCCGCAAATACGGCTTCTCCACCCATACGCCGGTGAAGAACCTGAGCAAGGAACAACTTAACATAATACTATACGGCAGCAGCGGCAGACCGGTGACCATCACGCATGAGACCCAACTAGGCAAGCACTACGAATGGGACACCTCATTTGAGGGCGTTATCCCTAACCTGGAACGGCGCTACCGCGATACCGAGTCCGACTATGTGCGCTCAGAGATAGAGCGCTATATGACTTCCAAACCTTGCCCCGCCTGCGAGGGGCAGAGGCTAAAGCCCGAATCGTTAGCAGTTACCGTGGGCGAGTTGAATATCTCGAAGATAACGGCGATGTCCATCAGTCAGGCGCTGGAATGGACGAAATCGCTCGATGGTTCTGCTGACGGAGGCCGTCCGCCGGTGCTCAGCAGCAGGGAGCAGTTGATTGCGCGCCAGATTCTGAAGGAGATTCGAGCGCGTCTGGGCTTCCTGATGGATGTGGGACTCGATTACCTCACGCTGGACAGACTGGCAGGCAGCCTCTCCGGCGGAGAGGCGGAGCGTATCCGCCTGGCGACGCAGATTGGCAGCGGGTTGATGGGCGTGCTTTATATCTGCGACGAGCCTACAGTAGGACTCCACCCCGTGGATGACTCTCGCCTTATCGAGACCTTGAAACGTTTAAGAGACCTGGGCAACACTCTGCTCATCGTGGAACACGATGAGGCCATGATGCGCGCCGCCGACCATATCATAGACATGGGGCCAGGCGCAGGCGAGCACGGGGGCTGGGTGGTTGCCAGCGGCACCATAGAGGATATCAAAGCATGTCCGGAGTCAATCACGGGCCAGTACCTCAGCGGCGCCAAAAAGATCGCAGTGCCCAAAAAGCGGCGCGATGGTAATGGCAAATTCCTGATAATCAAAGGCGCTCGGCAGAACAATCTGCGCAATATAGATGTCAAAATCCCTCTCGGGGTGTTCGTCTGTGTCACGGGCGTATCGGGCAGCGGCAAGAGCACCCTGATAGACGAGATTCTGCATAAGAAGCTGTCTCAGATTTTCTATAAAGCGAAGGACAGGCCCGGCAAATTCGATGAAATCCTGGGCATCGAGCATATCGACAAGGTGGTGAACATAGACCAGTCTCCCATCGGGCGCACCCCGCGCTCCAACCCCGCCACCTACACCGGAGCCTTTACCCCTATCCGTGTGCTTTTCTCCACGGTGCCCGAGGCAAGGATGCGCGGCTATCAGCCGGGGCGCTTCTCTTTCAATGTCAAGGGAGGTCGTTGCGAGGCATGCCGAGGCGAGGGCTACATCGAAATTGAGATGCAGTTCCTCCCCGATGTAACCGTGCCCTGCGAGGTCTGCAAGGGGAAACGATACAATCGCGAAGCCCTGGAGATTTACTTCAAGGGCAAGAACATCTCCGAGGTGCTCGAGATGAGTGTGGAGGAGGCTTACGGCTTCTTCGAGCACTTCCCGTCAATTAAAGCCAAGCTTTCCACGCTGAGGGATGTGGGGCTGGGCTACATCAGGCTGGGACAGCCCGCCACCACGCTCTCGGGAGGCGAAGCGCAGCGTGTGAAGCTCGCCACCGAGCTGTCGCGTCGTTCCACAGGCAGAACGCTGTATATTCTCGATGAACCCACGACGGGTCTCTCCTTTGAGGACGTAGCTGCCCTGCATAGAGTGTTGCAGCGGCTGGTCGATGCGGGCAATACAGTGGTGCTCATTGAGCACCATCTCGATTTAATCAAGTGCGCCGACTATATCATCGACCTCGGCCCCGGTGGGGGAGATAAGGGGGGATGGGTGGTGGCTACGGGGACGCCTGAACAGGTGGCAGAGGTGGATGGGTCTTATACAGGGCAATATCTGAGGGAGAAGCTGGGGATGGTGCCAGTAGGCAAATGAAAAATAGGGCAATCAGCTATTGGCATTCAACGGTCAGACATGAGAGAAATTGGGGAGTACAGAGGGGCGAAGCCCCCTCTGTCGGGGGTTTTCCCGAAATGTCGGGACAATTTTTTAAGTCCCCCAAGACTGGGGGATTTAGGGGGTTGGTAGTGATATCTGAAGAGGTAACCCGATGAATAGGGAAGACGCCTTGAAGTCTATTCAGGAAAAAGTGAAGAATGTAAACCTGATAAAGCACATGCTCGCCACTGAGGCTATCATGAGGGCGCTGGCGAAACGCTTCGGGGAGGATGAGGAGGTGTGGGGTCTCACGGGCCTGCTCCACGACATAGATGTTGAACTAACTCAGGAGAGACCATCAGACCACAGTAGAATCGGAGCTGACCTCGCCCAGGAGTTGGGCGCCTCTCCGGAGGTGTGCCATGCCATAATGTGCCACAACTGGGCTCATGGCCTACCCGCCGTAACCCTGATGGATAAGGCGCTCATCTGCACTGAC